>JBOHHD010000199.1:0-10876 GCA_050700515.1 Pseudonocardiaceae bacterium | reverse complement strand
GGACAGCCCAGTTCCGCGCCGATCATCAACGACACCAGGGGGATCCGCGAGGAGCCGCCCACCAGCAACACCTTGCTCACCTGAGCCGGTGTCAGCCCGGCCGAGGTGATCGCCCGGGCCAAGGTGTCGATCGTGGACGCGACGATCGGGCGGATCATCTCCTCGAACTCGCCCCGGCACAGCCGCACCGTGGTGTGCAGGCCGGGCAAGGCGACCGGGATACTCACCTCGGTATCGGACGACAGCGCCTCCTTGGCCCGGGCGCAGTCGTCCCGCAACCGCGCCGATGCCTGCGCCACCACTGGATCAGCCTGGTCCAGAGCTGTCAGACCGGGGCCGATGACCTCCCGGACATGGCCGAACACCGCCTCGTCGAAATCGATCCCGCCGAGGCGCTCAATGCCATCTGCCCCCAGCAACTCGAAACCGGAGTCGCTGCGCCGCAGCACAGCGGCATCGAACGTACCTCCGCCCAGGTCATAGACAGCCACCACATCACCGGCGGGGACCCGCGAGGCCGTTGCGTGCGATTCCGCCGCTGCATGCGGCTCGCTGACAAAGCGGGCATGGCTTACGCCAGCGAGCCGAACCGCCTGCGCCAACAGGTCCAACTTGTACGGACCCCAGTTGGCCGGATGAGTCACTCCGACAACCGCCGGTTCGCCACCCTCCTGTTCGGTGACCACATCGACCACCCACCGCAGCAACCGGGCGGTCAGCGCATCGGCCGATATCGGCGTACCCGCCACCATGATCGGTACCGGATCGCCGAACCGGCGCTTGAACTCCCGTGCCACCCGTCCCGGCTCCGACTCCGCCCGTCGCACCGCGGCCTCACCGACCACCAGCCCGTGGTCATCGCGAAACCACAGCACCGACGCCACACTGGCGACCCGGTCCCCCAACTCCACGACCTCAACCCGGCCATCTCGTTCTCGGCCGTCCCGTCCCGGGTCAACTCCTGGCTGGTCATCTCGTCGCAGTACCGCCGCGGCTGTATACGTCGTCCCCAGATCCACGCCAACGACATAGGACACGACGCACCTCCTCCATTTTCACCCTCCCGTAGAGTACCTCCTGATTCAGTACTAATGAACTGGATGGAGTCACCGAAGCAGGATTCTTCCTGCCCCGTGGTACGTATGCGGTCCGCGACCAACCGCACACGAAGCGCAGTCAGATCTCAGCATTATTCCGACCTTGGTGAGCCAGACGACTTAATCACCCTCGGTAACGGTACGACTACGTCCATGCCAACCAGAAATCACGCAATTTTTGCCGGTCTCTGGAGGGAAGCCACAACTCGGCCCAGGACAAGGTGCTTTCCTGATCGTAGTAGATGTATGCCAATTTATCCTTGGCAAGGATGTACTGCGAGTACTCACCCTGCCGTACGCCTGGTGTACCAGGTTGAGTATTTCTCCACCCGCCCGCTTCCCGGGAGAACGAACCGGGAACGGTTTCGGTGTCACTCAAGAAGACACCACGGACGTTCTCCAGATCAGCGCGATCGGCGGCCAGGTAGAATCGCCCCTGTACGCCGTTCTCCCACCGGCAGTCCACAGCTTCCCGCTGACCTTTTCTCTCGTTCTCGGCAGAGGGCGCGCAGGAGGCACCCGGAGCATCGAGCAGACTTCCCGCGAACTGCCGCAGCTCATCTGATTGGAACGCATCCGCAGGCTGCGCCTGCCCTTTATTGACCGGAAGGATGCCCACGACCACGGCGGCGACCGCACCGCCCACCAGGAGCACGCCAATCAGGATCAACAGGAGGTGACGGCGGTGAGGACCTCGCCGTCGGCTGCCGCTCGGAGTTGACGTCGCGGTGTGCGCTTTCCATTGTTCCCAGCTGAGCGGGGTGTTTTGGCCCACCTCGGACGACGTACGCCGCGGCGGGTCCAGCGAAGAGGACTTCTCAGGGGCGGAAAGTGGCAGCGTCAACGTGGACGGATAAATGCTGTCCGCAAGGGTTGCGGACCGTTTTGGAACTGCCGCCACCACCGGCGCCCCACGCCCGACCAGATGCGCTGCGCCCATCGCGACGGCGTGTTTGGGGTGGGTGTCCAAGGCCACCGGACGGCCCAGCTCGGCACTGAGCATCAACGACACCAGGGGAATTCGCGACGAGCCCCCGACCAGTAACACCTTGCTCACCTGAGCAGGGGTCATACCGGCGGAGATGATAGCCCGAGACAACGTTTCGATAGTGGCGGTCACACTGGGGCGAATCATCTCCTCGAACTCACCCCGGGTCAGCCGCACCGAGGTGTGCAGGTCAGGCAGCGCGACCGGGATTATCGCCTCGGTATCCGATGACAACGCCTCCTTGGCCCGTGCGCATTCCTCCCGCAATCGCAGTAAGGTCCCCGCCACCACTGGATCCTGATAATTCAGATCGGTCAGCCTCGGCGACAGAACCTGGCAGACATGTTGGAACACCGCCTCGTCGAAATCGATTCCCCCCAGCCGTTCGATTCCCTCCGCCCGGCCAACCAGCTCGAAACCAGATTCGATCCGCTTCAGCACAGCGGCGTCGAATGTGCCACCACCCAGGTCATAGACCGCCACCACATCTCCCGGGGCGACCCGCGCGGCCGTCGCGTGTGATTCCGCCGCCGCATGCGGCTCGCTGATCAGCACGGCATGGTTCACCCGCGCCTGGCGAACCACCTGCCTCAGCAGATCCAGTTTGTACGGGCCCCAATTCGCCGGGTGCGCGAGGGCGACGCCGGCCGACTCGCCATCTTCTTGGCGGATGACCGCGTCGACCACCCAGCGCAGTAACCGCGCCGTCAGGGCATCCGCGAACATCGGCTTGCCCGCCACGCTGAGTGGTACCGGATCACCAAACCGTCGCTTGAACTCCCGCGCCATCCGGCCGGGTTCCGCCTCTGCCCTTCGCACGGCAGCCTCACCGACCACCACCCGGTCGTCGTCCCGGAACCACAACACCGACGCCACGCTGGCAATCCGTTCCCCCAACTCCACAACCTCAAGGCGCCCGCCCCGCAGTACCGCCGCCGCTGAGTACGTCGTGCCCAGATCTATCCCGACAACATAATCGGACACGAGGAACCTCCGGAATTTCCCGATCCTCGCGATGGTACCTCGTGATTCGGCGGCAATGGGCCGACGCGGCGCAGAGAGATAAAGCCGACCTCATGTCACTCAACCTATTGACTGCGGTACGCCACCATATGCGCACAACCTGCAATCAGGAATGTATCCAGCTCCGTCGACGCTCGGCATGAGTAATCAGTGGCCAGGAAAGTTATCCCGCTCCCCGGTTGGGCCGTCTCACCCGGTTGGCGGCTTGAGCGGGTCGTGGCCGAGCGACATCAGGCGATGGCGCCAGTTGACCTGCCCTGCGGTGGGCTCCAGATCGTCCCGGCGCTCGGCGTTCACCCGGTCGACCACCCGGCGCATCACCCGGAGATCCTCGGAATTGAGATCCGTTCGGCGCTTGCCCAGGATGTGCAGCACCTGCTGGCCGGTCGGGGTGCCCGCCTGATCGGGAAAACTCTCCGCATCCGGACCCGCCGAACGGGTACGCAACCACTCGGCCAGTTCTCGGGAGGACATGTTCACCACGCGGTGGAACTCATCCCACAATTCATTGTCGTGCAGTGTGGTCTCTGCCATTCTCGAAACGATAGACCTCCAGCGCGTCGTCGACCGGTTCGATCCGGGTGAGCAGGTCAGCGTCCGGCGGGAGCCTGCCGGTGGAGCAGTCCCAGCTCGTCGAGCATCGCGCGGGCCTCATCCGCGACGGCGGGGTCGGCATTGAGCAGATAGCGGCCGGCGCGCATGGACTGCACGGAGGAGAAGTCCCGGCGCCCACCGGTGGCGGCGTGCGCGATGAGCCCGATGACCGCAGCGATCACGAACCCGAGTACTGCCCCCCACACCGCCAGGACGAGCGCCGAGACGAGCGGATCGACCCAGCTGAACAGGCCGAACAACCAGCCCAGCAGGGCGCCCACCAGAGCTCCCGAACCGCCCGAACCGAGCACCGCCACGAGATAGCCCTTCCTGCCGGTGATCCGCTCGACCACGGTGAGATCAGCGGCGATGATCGAGAGTCGATCCACCGGGAATTTTCGGTCGGACAGCGCGTCGACAGCGCGCTGCGCGTCGGTGTACTTGTCGTACGTAGCGATGGTCACCATTGCGGGCGTCCCGTTCCCCTCCACGTAAACCTCCTCCGGTTACTTCCCGCTGGGGTACCCAGCCGCCACCTGGATCAACCGCGAATCGACGACGGTCGGGGCGCGGCTGCCGAACTTCCGGACTGATGTACCACAGCGGCGCCGAGGAGCCGCATCTAGGCGCCCACGCCCGCACCGGAGCACGGGGAGCTGATCCCCCGCCCAGGGCACCGGGAGCTGAAACCGGCCTGGTTCCCGCCTACGGGTCGACGGGGTGGCCGGCATGTCCTGCACGGTTGCCAGCGGGCGGGTTGGGGTAAGTAACCGCCATGAAGCGGATCGCGGCGCAGGCACTGATCGAGCGACTGGCGGACTGGGGGGTCGACACGATCTTCGGGCTGCCCGGGGACGGCATCAACGGAATCATGGAAGGGCTGCGACGCGCTCAGGACCGGGTGCGGTTCTTCCTGGTGCACCACGAAGAGGCCGCGGCGTTCATGGCCACCGGATACGCCAAGGCCACCGGACGGCTCGGGGTGTGCCTGGCGACGTCCGGTCCCGGCGGGATTCACCTGCTCAACGGGCTGTACGACGCCAAGCTGGATCACGCGCCGGTGCTGGCGATCACCGGTATGCAGGAGACCGGCGTGCTAGGCACCGGATACCAGCAGGAGGTCAACCTGCCCGCGCTGTTCGCCGATCTCGCCGAGTACAACCAGATGGTCGTGAACCCGCAGCAGGTGCTCGGGCTGGTGGACAACGCGGTCCGGACCGCGATGACCCGGCGCGGCGTGGTGCATTTGTGCATGCCCAATGACATCCAGATCGCCGACGCCGAGGAGGACCCCTACGCCCATCCGGGGCCGGTCCTGCCCCAGCACGGTTCGACCGTGCTGCCGCGACGCTTCGGCGTACCCGACCCCGAACAGCTGGCGGCGGCCGCGGCGGTGCTCAACGCCGCCGAGCGGCCGGCCATCCTGGCCGGGGTGGGCGCGTTGGGGGCCCGCTACGAGGTGGCCGCGGTGGCCCACCGGCTGGCCGCCCCGGTGATCAAGACGCTGCCGGGCAAGGCGGTGCTCCCGGACGACGCCGCACTCTCGGTCGGCGGGATCGGGCTGCTGGGCACCCGCCCGGCCGAGGAACTGATCGACGACTGCGACGTGCTGCTCATGGTCGGCACCAACTTCCCCTACACCAAGCACCTGCCCGAGCCGGGCACCGTGCAGGTGGTGCAGATCGACACCGAGCCGACCCGCCTGGGCGTGCGGCTGCCGGTGCAGGCGCCGGTGGTCGGCGATGCCGCCGAGTCCCTGGCCGGGCTGCTGCCGCGCCTGGAGCAGCAGGACGACACGCACCTGAAGCGCTACCAGACGAAGATGGCCGACTGGCGCGCGCAGATGGAGGCACTGGAGAACCCCGAACGCACGCCGATCGCCCCGCAGTACGTCGTGGGGCTCCTCGACGATCTGGCCACCGACGACGCCATCCTCACCTGCGACTCCGGCACCATCGCCACCTGGGCGGCCCGGCACTGGACGATCCGCGGCGAGCGCCGGTTCTACCTGTCGGGCAACCTGGCCAGCATGGCCCCCGGCCTGCCCTACGCCATCGCCATGCAGCACGCCTTCCCCGGCCGGCAGGTGATCGCCTATGTCGGCGACGGCGGGTTCGCCATGCTCATGGCCGAGTTCCTGACCGCGGTCCGGCAGCGGTTGCCGATCACCGTGGTGATCAGCAACAACAACTCGCTCGGCCAGATCCTGTGGGAGCAGATGGTGCTGGGCTATCCCGAACACGGGGTGCGCTACGCCGAGCCGGTGGCCGATTTCGCGGCGTGGGCGCGGGCGTGCGGTGGCTACGGGGCCAAGGTAGGCGAGCCGGGTGAGCTGGCAGCCGTGCTGCACGCCGCACTGACCCACGACGGGCCGGCCCTGGTCGATGTGGATGTCGATCCGCACGAACCGCCGCTGCCCGGCAAGGTCGGCTATGAGCAGGCCAAGGGATTCGTCCAGTCCTGGTTGCGCGGCCAGCCACACAAAGCGGCCATTGCCAGCACGCTGTTCAAGGACCGCATCTCCCAGTTGCGTTCGTGAGGAAGGAGAACCACGCCGTCATGACCGCCGAGCATCCCGTTCCTCCCGTCCCCGCTCCGCCACCGGTGCCTCCACCGAATCCGGTGCCCACTCCTCCGCCGGGGCCGATCCCTCCCGGACCGTCGCCGACTCATCCCCCCGACCCGATACCGCCGCCACCCGTCTAGCCGGCTTGTTCCCCTTGTTCCGAGAGAGCGCACCGTCCTTGCAGGCCTGGCGGTGGGAGGGCGGGCCCGGCCGGTAGAGCCGCATCCTCTCCAGATACCGCGAAGAGGAGTTCTCCTGAAAACCCTGAACTTTGGCTCATGGTTACGCGGTCGCCGGTAACGCCGAGCGCTTCCATTCCACCTACGGCCGGGCTCGTGAACTGGTCGAGAATCCGACCGGTCACCGCCCGCGCTGGGCGTATTTCGTCAGCCCGCAGTTTGTCGATGCTGTCGGTGGCTCATACCAGGTCAGTCTGGCATGACCGACTCCGGCAACAGCCGACGTCATCTCAGCCACGCGATCACCCTGCTCACTGCCAACGTGGCCGCTCAGCCCTATCAGCGCGACGCGTTGGCACGCCGCGTCTGGCTGGCCAGCGCCCACGTAGGCCGCGGAGAGCTGGAACAAGCCTGCGCGACGGGACGGACCGTCCTGGAGCGGCTGGCGCAGGTCAACTCCCCGCGTGTCCTGACCCACCTGCGCCACCTCGCCGACGAGCTCCGCACTCGCAAGGGCAACCCTTACGTCCACGACTTCTCCACCGAGTTGGACCACAGACTCCAACTGGCCGCATGACCAGGGCAAGGCGCTCAAACCTCCGTGCCGCCACCTCTGCCAGGTACGTACCTGACCGCCGTGGAGTTGACGCTGTCCGAGGATGGCCGCTGACGTTGCCATCTCGCTGAGCACGCCGTTCGCGACTCCCGCCGCGGTGGTGCGCCTAGCCAGCGGGTAGTTCGTAGCTCAGCTCGTAGCGGTCGGCAACGATGATCATGTCGTTGATCTCAATGCGCGCCGATGCGTTCGCCGTCGTGGCTGTCGAGCCAGTAGCGGTGCGCTCCGTCCACGGTGGCCGTCAGACCGAATCGGTGCCACGCCGGTCGTCCCAGCGAGTTCCACCGCGCGGCGGCCCGTTCCACCTGATCCCAGATCGGCTGCGGGCCGCCTTGGGTGATCGTGTACCGGCCCGGCTCGGCTTCGGTTGCGGTGATCTCGGCCCATGACGCGTCGGTCGCGCGAAGCACCAGAACCGGAACATCGTCACTGTGGGTCCAGGAAATCGATTGCAGTGTCGGTACATAGCGCTGCACCACGAAGCGGAAGTCCTGATCGTTGACGAGTTCGGGATCGACGTCGGTCAGGCGGGATTGGGCACCGTCGAGGTTGAAGACGGTGGTATAGCGACCGCCGTCCCGGAGCGGGTTGTCGACTTGGGCACGTAACCACATGAAGGAACCGGGACGGGCGAGGACCCGTCCGGTCACCGCGTCCGGGGACGTCTTATGCAGCAGCATCAGGGCGCCGCACACCTCGCCGCGGACGTCCGTCAGGAGCGTGCCTCCCTCGGCGAGTTGGGTGATCCAGGCGGGGGGGATGGCAGGCACGGCGCAGGTGGCAATGATGCTGTCGTACGGCGCTCGGTCCGGGACGCCGGCTGCTCCGTTGCCAGCCATCAGATGTGGCTGGTAGCCGATGCCGGCGAGCCGTTCCCGGGCCTCGGCGACCAGGCTGGGGTCGAGGTCGATGCTCGTGACATTGCCCTCGCCGAGCCGGTGACTCAGCAGGGCGGCGTTGTAGCCGGTACCGGTGCCGATCTCCAACACGCGGTGCCCGTCCGCCACCGAGAGCAACTCCAGCATGCCGACCATGAGGCTGGGCATGCTGGACGAGCTGGTAAACAGGTCGAGATCAGTGTCGGGAACCCGGGTAAGCTTGGTGACCAAAGGAATGTCCGAGTACACCGCGTTGAGCCAGTGATCGTGTTGTTCCGGGTCAGCGCTGTCGACCGGATTCCGATCGTTGTCGTAGAACCGGGGAACAAACACGTGCCGAGGCACCGCTTCGAAAGCGGCCCGCCACCTCGGATCGATCAGATGACCGCAATCTTCGAGTTCATCGGCCAACGCAATAGCTTTGGTTTTCCAGTCTGTCATCGTCGCCTCCCGGAAACCAAAAGATCAGCAATGGCCGCTGCGATTTCCACACCGACCTCGTCCTGTAACCACAACCACTGACCTGCCGGGTTGCATTCCAACATGATCCATTCGTCGTCGGGAGTTATAACAAAGTCGAATGCTCCGAATGCGAGACCAAAACTCCGCAAAAATCGTGCAGCGGCGGTCACGACCTCGCCGGGTGGATCAATTCTTCGGTAAGTCAAGGACCCGTAGTCCGATCGCCAGTCAACATGGCCCCGTTCTGAACTCGCATATATTGCCACCCCGAACGCCCGCCGACCAACGATGGTGACCCGGGCATCACATTTCTTTGGCACCCATTCTTGAATGAGGTGGGCAGTAGTGGCCAGTGCGAACGAATCGATCGCGCTGGTGTTGATCGGAGTGGTATAAGTCATCTGCGGCACGCCCTGCTCACTCAGCACCAGCGATGACAGCATCTTGCACACTACCTGACCGCCTACCGCTTCGGCGAACTCGAGTACGGTCGCCTTATCATTAGTGACGATCGTCCGGGGAATGTTCAGCCCGCATCGAGCCGCACTACGGAGCTGAACCGGTTTGTATTCCGCAACAGCGATCCGCGCCGGATGATTGATCCACAACACGTCGAGCGCTCCGAGAACCCCGCCGAAACCAAGACGAGCTTCGGTGGCTGCGAACATCGTATCGGCGCTGGATAGCGCATCAGGAAAGGTGAACCGCGTTGGACGCCGGTAGCAGATCGATTGCACAGCGGCCAAGTCTACCTCGATATCCGCTGTCCGCAGTCTCCCCTGCAAACCGTCTACGGAAAACGTTGCGGCGAGCTGAGACCGGATGGGGAAATCGCCGGTGTCCATTCGCGCCACGCTCGCCGCCCGGTGGTGCAGCTCGCCGATCACGGCGTCGGCGGTGAGATCTTCGTGTGCGCTCAGGACGAGTACAATTTCCGCGTGGCGCTGCGAGTTCATGTGTCCGTGGTGGTGTCTGTGATCGTGTCAGTTTTACCACCCTCACCGTCGGGTTGATTGTAGGTTTTTTCCGAGGTGCTATTTCTTGTACTGGCGGTGTGGTGCTTGGCCGTCGGCGGCGCGGCAACGGCCAGCGTCGCCACGAACGGCCGCAGGCTTCCCGGTCGGTTGTCGAGCGGATATTGGACTCCACCGGGCTCACTCAGCGGCAGTGTCGCACTACCCGGAAAGAGTGGATCCGGAGTCGCCGGATGAACACGTGGTACATTCATCGGGATCCTTTCGATGAGCTGCCGATCTGAGTCAGGCTGATGTCGCGCGGAGCAGGTCGCCGAATTTGGCGTCGAAGTCCTTGACCTGGGTGGTGTTGGCGTAGGGCTGGACAGCTCTGCGGAACTCGGCTAGCAGGGTGCTCTTGTGCCGGGAGCCGAGCCGTCGCAGTAGTGCCCCGGCTTCGGTGGCGACGCGGCAGGCCCCGTCCAGCTCACCGAAATTCGCCCGCGCCTGCGCGAGCCGGATGAGAATGTGCAGCCGGTCGCGCGGAAACGACGGCGCGATACAGACCAGCGCATCCCGGTAATGAACTTCGGCCTGGCG
The DNA here is from genome assembly GCA_050700515.1 of Pseudonocardiaceae bacterium. Taxonomy (GTDB): domain Bacteria; phylum Actinomycetota; class Actinomycetes; order Mycobacteriales; family Pseudonocardiaceae. The sequence goes on along the minus strand of JBOHHD010000199.1, from coordinate 920 downwards.
TGGCTTCCCGAGAAACAGGGCGGATGAACCAGCGGCTGCGTGGGCCTCGGCGTCGGACCACCAGTAAATGTAGGGCGGCTCGGCGGCAGGGTTCACCGCGCCCGCGAGCTCGAACATCCGGCCGCGCGCCCGATCGGCGGTGGTCCCCTCACCGGCCCGCGCCGCCGCGCAGGCAAGGTGGGCCTGGATCGATGCCCCCATGGCCGGGGTGAGATCTTTGGCACCCACCAGCGCCGACTCGGCCAGCCGGACCGCGTCACGCGGATCACGGTCCTGCATCTGCCGGCTCATACAGGTGAGGATGTTCGCGCCGACAGCACGGTCGCCGCTGCTGTGCGCGGCGCGCAACCCGACCATGAAATAGCGCTGCGCCAGCGCCTGATCCTCGTTGTCGACGGCGCGCAGCCCGGCGATCCGCGCGTACTCGGCGGCCACCGCATACAGTCGTCGGCCGACCTCGTCGGTATATCGGGAATTGTCCAGGATCTCGGTGACCAGCCGCAGATCATCGCGGACCACGCGGAACACCTTGTCGCCCCCCAGTGTGTCGTCCAAGCGGCGCCGGACGTCGGCAACCCGTTCCAGGTCGTCGACCAACGCATGATCCACCCGCTCACCCCGGGTCGAGGCTGCCACCCGTTCCGGGTCGAGCAGCCATTCATGAGCGAATGCGGTCAAACCGGTACCGGTCATGACCACGAAATGTCGTCGATCCATGCCTACCGCCTCCACGACTTCCCACAGCGACGCGATCGTCCCGTGGGGACTCCACGGGTGGTGCAGACCGTCGTCGGCCGGAACATAGAGCGCGCCGACGCTCGTCTGCCATCCCAAGGATGCCAGGGTCACTGACTCCTTGAGGTGGCGTGAAAGCAGCGCGCACACCAACCCGGGCCAGGGTTGCCGGGGCACACACGGCC
>JBOHHD010000198.1:0-2653 GCA_050700515.1 Pseudonocardiaceae bacterium | reverse complement strand
ACTCCGGACCATCCCGACGTCGGTTCCCCGCGGGATAAGGATCCCGTTAGCGGTCCTGTGTGTCCCGGTGATCCTCGGTTTCGTGGTGATGCTTTATCAGAATGGAGTGAGCACCTCGGTGCTGATCGGCGCGATCGTCGGCCCCCTCATCGGTGTGCTGGTCCATCGTCGTCACCTCCGCAAGGGTTGTCTACCTGGGAGTGGTCAGTGAGGACGCCGCAGCGAGAGAGGTCCGGCTACCAGCTCGCCGTTCAATGGGCACAGCACTGCACTGGCATGTCGGTGCTGATCCTGGATCCAGCGGCTAAGCCGCTGACGGACCACAGCGATGGCCAGCCACAGGGCTACGCAGAAGGGCGACCACCGCTGGACCTGGGTGGGTGCTCAGTCTCTATTCAGTGGTCACCGCTCGCGGGGCGACCGGTCGAAGCCTGGAAGGCGGGGGCAGTCCGGTGAGTCAGAGGAAAGCGGTCGGTGTCCGGGCCCATGGCCAGCGATGGTTGGCCACCCACAATGAGGAAAAGGGAGCGGGCCATTGTCTGCTGCTGTGCCATTCCCTGAGCACCCCACCCATCCTGAAAGGTTTTTCTAAGACCCGGCCGGTCGTCGGTTCTGAGCGCCCCTCAGTTTTTCTGCTCCCGGCGACCGGTCGGCACCACGAACCGCGACACCATGGCAAGGCAGGACACTGACGAGAGAGGGTCGCATGGCCAAGCGCATGAAGAGCAAAGCCCAGCGGGGTTTGGTGACCCACCGCATCATCTACACCAGCCGCACGAACCCCCATGCCCGAAAGCAGGAGATGAAAGTGGACCTCCGGCGGGGGACGGTCATCGACACCGACCACGCGGCGGGATTGGTCGCCGTCCGGACACCACTACCATTGGACGAGATCAGAATCGTCAGGATCGAACCATGCTAGACGATTCTCCATCTCGGGGGAGGTCAGCGTTGATGACCGCTTCGCCGGTATCCGATCAGCATCACCATCCGGTGATTGACATCAGGAGGGCGAACGCGGCCCGGGTCGGGAACTACTGGCTGGGTGGTAAAGACCACTACCCGATCGATCGAATGCTGGGTGAACAGGTTCGTGTTCTCATACCCGACATCGCCGATATTGCTCGCGCCAGCCGGGGATTCCTGCACCGCGCCGTCGGCCATCTGGTCACCGGGGTGGGGGTCCGCCAGTTTCTGGACATCGGTCCTGGACTGCCCACTCTCAACACTCACCACATCACCCAAGCGATCGCCCCGGACTGCCGCATCGTCTACGTCGATCACGATCCACTGGTCCTGGCTCATGCCCGTGCCCTGCTCACCAGCACCCCCCAGGGAAGCATCGATTACCTCGATGCCGAGTTGGGTGAGCCGGAGAAGATCCTGGTCCACGCCGCCAAGAGCCTGGATCTGACTCGACCGGTGGTGTTGCTGGTGCAGACTCTGCACCAGCTTCTCGACGACGACCACGCACACGCGATCGTGACCCGGTTGCTGGACGCCCTGCCTGGGGGCAGTCATCTGCTGCTGTTCCATCCCACTGCGGAACTGCACCCGGCGGCGACGCGAGCTGCTACCTGCCTGTGGAACACCCACACCACACCCCTGGTCACCACCCGCAGCCCCCACCAACTCATCCCCTTCTTCGACCGGCTGGAACTGCTGGAACCAGGAATCGTGTCCTGCCCACTATGGCGACCCGATCCCACCCAGATCAGCGCCCCAATCGCGTTGGACACCTTCGGCGCGGTCGGACGAAAACCCGACAGTTCAATACAAACCATGTCTCCATCAGAGCCCGGGCGGTTCACTTGAGCCCGCTGGCGTTGTTCGAGTCCCGCCCGAGTTATCGGTTGCTGGATGCCCGGCTGGCCTCCCGTCGGCTAGAGTTCGGGCTGGGTGCCTATTTCGACAAGATTGATGTCTGTGAAGCGCTTGGCCACGAGATGGTCGCGGTGTGTATGGCAGAGGGTCTGTCCTCGCCGGAGCGGTTACGCTGGTGATTTCCGTTCCGGGAGTTGATTGGTGATCCGTTTGACCTGCATCGGCGTGCGGTGATGCCGGGGATTGTTGCGCTGACGATGCGGCTGCGTCGTTATCCGGCTGAGCCGTCATTTCTGCTGCATTGGCGTGATCCGGCGAAAGTAGCCACTGGTGGCGTCTACGGTGTCATACCTGCGGGGGAGTTCCAACCCTTCAGTGTGGGCCTGTGGGATCGGTGCAATGACTTCGATCTGTGGCGCAATGTTGTGCGGGAATACGCCGAGGAGCTGCTCGGCGAGCCGGAATATGATGGGAGCCGCAGCCGATCGATCAACTATGGTCAGTGGCCACTATTCCAACAGCTCCAGGCGGCTCGCGCCGATGGCTCGGTGAGTGCGTTCTTCTTGGGTCTCGGTTTGATCGCGAGCACTCTCACCGCTTCGATTTTGGCCGTGGTGGTGATTGACGACGACGTGTTCACCGAGGTGTTCGGCACGGCGGTGCGGTTCAACGAGGAAGGCGAAATCGTCGCCGTCGGAAACGGCACTCCCATCGAGGGAGTCCCCTTCACCGAAGCGGCGGTGCGGCGCATGTTGGAAACCGAGCCGATGGTTCCATCGGGCGCAGCGTGTCTTGCGCTGGCGTGGCGGCACCGCGACTCTCTGGGTGC
>JBOHHD010000197.1:0-22045 GCA_050700515.1 Pseudonocardiaceae bacterium | reverse complement strand
GTGCGGCCGTGCACCAGCTGCAGGAGCTGTACAGCGAACTCCACATCACGCAGGCCGCCGGGGCCCAGCTTGAGCTCTCGGTCCACCAAGTCGGCGGGAACGTGGGCAACGACCTGGCGGCGCATCGACTGAACCTCGGAGACAAAGTTCTCTCGGTCCGCCGCGCTCCACACCAGCGGTGCGACGGCCTCCAGATACCGGGCGCCCAGCTCGGTGTCGCCGGCCACCGGACGGGCCTTGAGCAACGCCTGGAACTCCCAGGTCTTGGCCCACCGGCGGTAATAGGACAGGTGCCCTTCCAGAGTCCGCACCAGTGCCCCTGCCTTACCCTCCGGACGCAGCGCGGCATCCACCTCGAAACACGCCGCACCGGCGTGCCGCATCGTCGCCGCGGCCAGCTTGGTGGTGGCGCCTAGCTCCTTCTCGGTGCCACCCACGAAGATCACGTCGACGTCTGACACGTAGTTGAGCTCGGCCCCACCACACTTACCCATCGCGATCACAGCCAGCTGGGGCGCCGTTTCCTCCGATCCGACAACCTCGGTCACCGCGATAGCCAGTGCAGCGCGCAGTGCTCCGGCGGCGAGCTCAGCGAGGGCGTCGGCAACCTGTTCGAAGGGCAGCGTCGGCAGTTCCGGCTCCACCACGGCTCCCAGGTCGACCGCGGCGAGCTCAATGATCAGATCACGGTAGCTCGCCCGCAACGCTCGCTGGGCGGCAGTGCCGGTCAGCGTTGCCCTGGCGCCCTCGGGCAGACCAGGGGGCGGACCTTGCGGATTGGTGCCGACCGCGCTGAGCAGTCGGTCCACGGCCGAGGTCGCCCATCCCGGCCGGGTGGCGCCGTCGTCACCGAGTCCCCGCCAGCGCTCCGGTTTGGCCACCAGATGGTCTCCGAGTGCGGTCGACGAGCCGAGTACCGCGAGCAGCCGCCCACGCGTCCCGGGGTCCCGGCACAGCACGGCGTCCAGCTCGGCCCACCCAGCAGCGGCCGCCCTGGCCAGCCGGACCAGCGCGCGCAACGCCAGATTCGGGTCGGGGGCGCGGGACAGCGCCCACAGCGCGTCCAGCGCGTCCTGCCGGGGCTGTCCCTCCGACCACCAGCCAAGCCTGGTCAGGGAGTCGGCCGCACCGTCGTCGGTGAGCCCGAGCCGGGCCGGGGACAACGCGGTGCGCCTACGGTCGGTCGCCACGGGGTCAAACGCTAGTGGCCGAGTAAGTAAGGAAAGCGCCCGGCGGTCTCCTGGCCCCCTCCGCCGGTGCCTGCAGGAGGTTAGCCGTCAGCCGGACCGATCAGCTAGTGCGCTCCCGAGTATCAGTGTGCCAGCGCAGACAGCGGGCGGGAGCAACGCCAGCGCGACGAAGAACACAAAGACCAGGCCGACCCGCGCGACGAAGCGCAGATGTCGAGCATTGCCCTGGGGTCAGGGTGCTGGGCGTCGTGTCCGGCGATGATGCCAGGCCAGCCCGATCAGAGGGCCGAGGATGCCGCCGATGAGCACCGGGGTACTGACTCCGGCCTGGTCGACCATGACCACGGCACCGGCCAGGACGGGTGCACTGGCGATGAGCAGCACGACCCGCAACCAGCCGGAAACGCGCTTTTCCGGTGGTGTATCGGACACGGCATTGTGATCTTCGGGAGTGGATACACTCATGTCACGCGGTAGCGCTCTACCAGGCTGGGTAAATCCATTATGACGCTCCTTTTGTTCACGCTCCACAGCGTGTGTGGGAAGTTACGGGTCAGCCGAGAACCGGGGGCGTTTACCACGTTGCGATGTTGCGGCACGGCGGCATACATTTCGCATCGGGGGCAGAGGTTCATGCTGGGCGCCGTCTGATACACCGAGGTCGTCCCCGGGAGCATCTGCTGGCATATCGTGACCACGGCCACGAATTCGAGGGTGTTGTTCTGGTCCAGGACGTGGGCCCGCTCCTCGGCGTCGGAATACAACCAACAAACCATCACCGGACCACTTTTCTTCTCTCATGGTGGGTGGCAAGCCAACGCTGGCCCTGCGCCTGGATATGAGCAAGATCGACCCATTCAGGTGGGGGCACTTCCACCGTCATGATCACGCCGGTGAGTGCATGGCTGGACAACTGCTTGCCCGCCGGCGTGCTTTCTTCACGCTCACCGGACCGCTCCTTCACCAGCGGCCCTGACCGGCCGCGATCGGAGTGGCGGCCGGTCAGCAAAGACCATCCCCTCCCCCGGTGGCTGATCCGGGTCCGCGGCGGGATTACGCATCGCGCTCAATTCCTGGTATCGGACTCGCCCGAGGGAGGTGATCACGACCCGGTGCAGCCCCCCGGGGTGGTCAGGATCGAGCAATGCGGTCAGCCCGGTGCCGACCAGCCGATCAAATCCGTGATCCCGGACCAGCCCTCCCGCCTCGGGGCAGTCGCCGCCGAGGACGGCTAGGAGCTGGGGAGGTCGGATGCGCAGGCCGTCCTGTTCGGGCTCGATGCCCTCCAGCACCTCGTTGGTCTCAGGATCGGTGACCGGTGCCGCCTCGCTCGAGCCGACTCGGTTCGGTAGCTGTTCCTCCCCTGCGGACGGGGTCGGTTGCTGGTTCAGCTCGCGAGCCACGAGATCCAGGAGCAGCGTCTCGTCGGGCTGGTGCAGCCAGTAGCACGCCGCGACCCGAACCTGGCAACGCCGCCGCCTCCACCTCAGCACCGCACCCGGATGCCGACACGATCGGCGCCGGCCCCGACGATCCACTGGGTGCCCCTCCACCAGCCAGTACAACGCAGCACACGCCCGCCACGGCACCGAACCCTCCCGCCCGCAGCACCGGGCCCGGACTCGACAACCGCACACAAGACACCCCGCAGCACCTCCCGCACCAGGCCGTAACCGGTCTCGTAGACGGTAGGACTCTTAGTAATCATGATCATCATGCCGCCACCGAGAGCTGGGACAGCTCGTTGTTCCTCGTCCGATCGGGAGGCACGATCCAACAGACGGGGCCACGTGAGGCCGGTCGGGGCGGCCACACCAGCACCGGCGAGGGGCTCATCGGCAACCGCGCGCTGGATCCAGCACTCATAGATGCAGCTCTCATTCTCACCACTAACATCTGTCCTCCACTGAGCTCGCGCTGACACCATGAGCATCGCCAGTGACCAGATACAGTGCTAACAACGGAACCTTTTATCGCATCGAGTTGTGCGACTCGGGGCATCGCCACCCGCTACGTTCATGAAAAGCTTGGCTCAGCGCTTGAAGAAGTGCTCACTACGCTGATCGAGGATTAGAGCTCGTTCTCCAGCATTCGGCGCAACGCTGCCTCGGTGAACGGGATTCCCTCGGTGGGAGTGCCGCCGCCGACCGCGATGATCTCACCTTCCTCGTTGAACTGCACCGTTTCGCCGAACATCTCGGTGAACACGTCATCGTCGATCACCACCACAGTCAGAATCGAGGCGGTGAGAGTACTCGGAACCAAGCCGAGCCCCAGAGAGAACACTCCCACCGAACCGTCGTTCCGGGCCCTCTGGAAACGCTGGAAGAGCGGCCACTTCTCGTAGTCGATCGGCTCGCTGCGGGTGCCGTCATGCTCCGGCGCACCGAGCAGTTCCTCAGAGTATTCCCGGGCGATGTTGCACCACAGGTCGAAGTCATTGTGCCGATCCCACAACGCCACACCGGAGGGCTCGAAAACACCTTGAGGAATAACACTGTAGATGCCGCCACCGGCAGCCACCTTCGCCGGATCACGCCAGTGCAGCAGAAATGACGACTCAGCTGGATAGCGGCGCAACCGGATCGTCAGCGTGGCGATCCCGGGGATGACCGCCCGGCGGTGCAGATCGAACGGGTCACCGACCAACTCCCGAAACGGCAACCGTCCCCGCAACGATTCCGCTGATCTCGGCAGTCCCTCAACAATGCAGACAGCAGCTATCTCGTGAGTGAGTGCCTCCGGTACGTCGATCATGTCGAAGTAACCGGCCAGCCCGAACTCCAGCCGTCGAGAGGCAAGCGATGCATCGAGCAACCGATAGCCTGGGCCGCCCTTGAACAACGTAGGCGGGTTCAGGTGTTTCATCGCCGAGGTGTAACGCTCGAAACGCACCCCGGCGGTACGCAGCGGTCGGACCGCCTCGGATTCGGGCTCCGACCCGTTTACTCCTACCGTCTGGGGCCTCTCATCCAGCCGTAATGTCAGTGAGGCCAACTCGACGGGTTCAGGTAGCAACCATTCAGGACGGGCCAGCAAACCCGTATGCGGCAGCCGGTACTCGGCCGGGTAAAGCTGCCGGGCCAGCGTCGCCAGCTGGGGTTGGTGCTGGTGGAGCCAGCGCCGTTCCTCGCACCAGCGCAGCCGACTGGCCGCGATTTCCGGGCTGGCATCGTTGCGAGAGACCAATCTCCGGGCATGCCCGGAGGACAGGCCGAGGTCCTCGGCTGCGATGCCAGCTTGATGACGATCTTGCGGCGTAGTTCCAGCGAGATCGGGCGCTGACCGGTCTCGATCTGGCTAAGGTGCTGCTGAGTGGTCCCCAACACACTGGCGACATCGGTCTGGGTACACCCGGTAGTCCCCCGCCAGGCCAGCAGCACCGCTCCCGCGTCATCGGTGGCAGGTTCGGAATCCCGCTGCAACCAGCCACTGTCCGCCTCACTCATAATTGCTGACCGACCGTCCCAACGTTGAGTTCCATCACTGACATCAGGCAGCCAGCATTCATCGTCTTGGTGCTGTTGCGTCACAGAGCGACGGTAACCGGCGGCCACCCCCGACGCGCCCAGCCTCCTCCCACTGACTCACGCTGATGCCACCAGCATGCCCAATACTGTCGGTGCCCGATTAACAACGCAAAGGGGAACGCTCGTCCTTCTGGCTGAGGTGCTGTTGGGTGGTGCGCAGCGCTGGCGACGTCAGTCTGAGTGCGCCCTGTGGTCACCCGCCAGGCCAGCAGCACCGCTCCAGCATCGTCGGTGGCGGGTTCCCTATCGCGCTGTAACCAGCCGCTGTCCGCCTCACTCATGATCGCCGAGCGGTCACCCGAGTACTGATCGGCCACCTGCGTTTCGTCACTGACATCAGGCGGTTGGCATTCGTCGACGTGGTGCTGTTGGGTCACCTGGCAACGGTAACCGGCGACGGCACCCTTCGGGCTCGGGCTGGTTCCTGCAAGCCCGGCGACCACCGCGAGATTCTTGCCCTGGACGTAACGGAGTTGGTGCAGCCTGCGGCCGACAGCGGTGGGTTGATGCTGGTTGTCTGGTCATGCCGCTCTCAACTCGACTCGATCTACTGCCGCCAGCGTCACAAGAGTAAAGCTCCGGCGCTAACAACGAAGCGTTTTACAAACCCGAGTTGTTAAGTCTCAGGCGTTGCGGTGTCGCCAATCCAGCGCGTTGCAACTCCCGCCTCGGTCACTTGGCCGGTAGGCATCCTGCCGCCTGAGTGTCAGCGGTCCGGACGAGGTAGTCCTGGAACTGGGCGTGTCGGAACTGATAGAGGGGACCGACGGTGCGCAGCAGGCCCAGCCGGTAGGCGTCGTTGAGGAAGTCCATGAGTCGCAACGGCAACTTATCGGAGGCAGCAAGACGACAGACAGCCAGCAGATAGCTCAGCCAGGCACCGCTGCTAACCATCGTCAAACCGACCGCCAGGCAGCCCACCAGCCCACTCACCAGTCCGCTCGCCAGCTCGTTCGACACCCCAATCCCCGGCCCGCCTGCCAGGTCGTTCGCTGGCATGCGCGCGAAGATGTTCGCCAGCCAGGCCGACAGTCCGCCAGCCAGGCCCAACGCCAGGCCAGCCAGGGAAAACTGCAACACGGTGAGCAAGCGGGTCGCTTTGTAGGTTGATTGCGGGGTGCTAGCCCAGTCATTCCTGCTCGGTGTCCCTGCCCAGGTGGCCAGTCCAAGCGCCAGCCCGAGCGCCAACCCGAATCCCAGCCCGACCGCCAGCCCACCGATCAGGTTGATCGCCAGCCGGAACTCCAACCCGCTGATCAGGTTGACCGCCCGCCCGCCGGCCAGGTGGACCGCTAGCCCGCCGACCAGCCCGGACACCAGTCCGAACATCAGCCCACCCGCCAGCCAGCTCGCCAGCTTACGGACCAACAGTGTGGCGCGGTGTTTCACCTTCAGGTTGGCGTAGGCAGGTTCGTCGGTCAGCCAGGGTCGGTCAATCAGCCAGCCAACCACCCCGTACGCCAGCCCATACCCCAACCCGTATATCAGTCCGCCCGACAGGTCGATGATCAGCCCGAACGCCAGTCCGAACACCAATCCACCCGCCAGCCCGCCAGCCAGCTTGCGGGCCAGTAGCGTGGCGCAGTGTTTCACCATCGGGTTGGTGTAGGTGGATTCGTCGGTCAGCCAGTGTCGGCTGGCCAGTTCACCGGCCTGACCACCCGCCAACCCGCCCACCAGCATAAATGGCCACCCGCCCCCCAGCCCCAACGCCAGCGCGCCGACCAGTCCGACCCCCATTCCACCGGCCATTCCCCCAGCCATCCCACCAGCCAGCCTGACTGCGCGGGGACTCAAGGTGCGGTGGGCGAGGTGCCACCAATGCAGATCCTGGGTGCCGGTGTGGTGGAGATGCTGGGCAAGGTAGGTAAGCCAATTCCGCACGTCGTGGGGATTCCAGGTGTGGCGATGGCGGAAGGCGTTGCTGGGGTCGCGGGACGGAGGACGGGTGGCCAGGACCGCGGGGATGAGCCGGTCGAACAGGCTGGCCCGCAGGGCCGTGGCGTCGAGTGAGGTAACGGAGCTGAGCAAAGGGGCGAGATCGGCTCGCGGTGTGAGGTACACGGTACGCAGCAGCCACAGTCCCAGTGGGGTGGCCAGCACGGTTGCGAGGTGTCCGGCCGTATTGGTACGCAGCCGATGAAGCAGTTCGCGCCAGGAGGGGCCGGGGTCGGGGGGCAAGCAGTGCGTGAGGTAATCCGCAGCTTGGGCTGCGGTGAGCGGCTCGGATGCGATGACCGCGGCTGAGGTGAGTACGTCGCCTGCTTCGGTGACGGCGGTGGTGTATTCGGTGGTGCGGCTGGTCAGCACCAGTTGGTCGGTATCGGTCAGCGACTTGTTGAGCGCGGCGATGACCTCGGGTTGACGGCGCTCGGGGAGTTCGTCAAGGCCGTCGAGGATGGGGAGGAGATGTCCTTGCTTGGCCAGTGCATCGGCCATGGTGGGGCCAAAGGCGCGCAGCGACGGGTAATCCTCGGCCAGCCTGATGGCCAACCAGGTGTGTAACTGGGGCTCCTCAGCGGGATCCCACTCGGCCAAGGACACCAGCACAGGGATCGGCTCACCAGGTTGACGGGTCGCCAGCAGTTCGAGTAGCAGCTGCATCGCGAGAGTGGTCTTGCCCGAGCCGGGGCCACCCAGGATCACCAGGCGACGCCGCCGCAAGCGGCGGAACTCCGCCGCGAGGGAGCCGATCTGGTCACTGCGGCCGGTGAAGGACAGCTCCCCGACGGAAATGAGCTGGGGATGGTCCATCACGGCGGGCTCGGTGAGTCCCCAGCACACCGGCATCGGCTCCGGATCCCCCAGCGAACGCGCCAATGCCTCCTGACGCCACAGCTGCGCGATCACACCCGCCAACGTTTCCCGTGCTTCATTGAGTTGACTCGCCGTCGGTGCCGTCACCACCGTTTCCCGGCGCAACCGGGCCACGAGCGGTATTGCCAGCGCCAGGACCCCAAACACGATTCCCAAGAACTGGATGACACGCACGGCGTACTGAGAGTTTGCCGCAGTGAGAAGCCCCACCAGCACCACGCAACCCGCCAGAAAGAGCAGGCCCAAGGCCATCGCCGCTGTTCTCCACCCCCGCGTCACCACAGTGCCCATTATCACTGGGCATGAAAACAGTCGGGATTCGGCTCGGCTTCGAGAAAGCTGTTAGAGCTGGCCGCCGTAGAGTCGGCCACGCATTTGTGCTACAGGCCCAGAGCATCGCGGTGCTGCCAGGCCAACGCGAGGCAGGCCGCGCCCGAGGAAGCCATCGGCTCAGACTCCAGCATTCGGCGCACCGCCGCGTCGGTGAACGGAACGCCCTCGGTGGGGATACCTCCGCCGGCAACGACGATCTGGCCTTCCTCGTTGAACCGCACCATCGAGCCGAACACCTCGGTGAACACATCGTCGTCGATCACCACCACGGTCAGGATCGAGGCAGCCAGGGTGAGCGAACTCAGGCCAAGCCCCAAAAAGAACACGCAGGAACGAGGGTACGGCCGGGTAGCGACGCAACCGGATAGTCAGTGTGGTGATCGCCTGGTTGACCGCTCGGCGTTGCAGATCGAATGGGTCACCGATCAGTTCCCGGAATGGTAGCCGCCCAGGCAGACATTCCGGTGAGTTCGGCAACTACTCGGCCATACGCGCGGCGGCCATCTCGTGCGCAAGTGCCTCACAGACGTCGAGCTTGTCGAAGTAGGCGGCCAAACCAAACTCCAGCCACCGCGCGGCCAGCGAAACCCCGAGCAAGCGGAGACTCGAACAGCGTGGGCGGGCTCAGATGCTTCATCGCCGAGGTGTAGCGCTCGAACCGCAGCCCGGCGGTGCGCAACGGCCGGGTCGCCATCTGTTCAAGCCCGGACCAGTGCTGGTTGAGCCAGCACCGCTCCTCGTGCCAACGTAACCGGCTGGCCGCGATCTCCGGGCTGGCCTCGTCGCGGGAGACCAGCTTGTGGTACCCAACAACCCGGCGACATCAGTCTGGGTGCACCCTGCCGCCGTCCGCCACGCCAGCACCACCGCCCCCCTCGTCATCACCAGCGGAACTCTCATCCCGCCGCAACCAGCCACCCTCGATCTTGTGTTCCTGCCCAGTCACGCGGCAACGGTAACCGATGCCCGCCTCGCAAGTGAGACGATATGTAGCGTCTCGGCCAGGGTCACCATCACCGATAATCGGTCGAGCAATCTTCAATGTGACAACGCAACGTTGTACAACCGTTGGTTGTCTGGGTTCACCCACGGTCCAGAACGGGCGAAAATATTGGCTGGTTCTCTGCTGGGCCTTCAGTCGATAAGCGCCATGCAGCATACTTGCGAGCCAACTGTGCCCGATGCTGCGCGCCTAGTGTGTCATCGGTGCCGGCCTAGTAGCTCCACAGGCCGGCGATGTAAGCGGAGAAAGCGGTCAGGGTCATTCGAATCTACCCCGGAAAAGCACGGCAGCGACCGTACCCACGCTTCCGCATCCTGCGGGTGATGACCTGCCTCCACTAGCCGGAGTATCAAAACGCGACGTCCACCCACGGCGCCCCGGCGGCCGGAAAACCCCAGTCGATCACGTGCACATCGCCGCCGGAGCCGATGCAGAACTGATCACCGTGCAGATCGGTGTGCAGCAACCTGTCACCGTCCGCCGCTTCGGGTATCAGCGAGGTCCACCGGGACATCTCGTCCACGTTCCAGCCGTTCACCACAGCAGGTGCATGCCTGCGACGGCTCACCCCGTGGACACTCTTGAGGAACACCACACGCCCGCCCACCCCCTGGAGAACAGTGGCAATGTCACTGTTCTGACCGCCGTGATATCAGCGGTGCCGGCTACAGGGCCGGCGTGCTGCTCGACGGCAGCTCGAAGGACAGGGTGAGCGCGTCCACGCCGATCCCCAGCACGTAGGGGCTGGTCCGGGCTGACCGGTCATGAGTGCGACCACCTGGCCGCCCAGCTACCGGTGGAGTATGCCGATCCGCTGAGCACGGAACCCGTCCAGCATCACTGAGCGCCGACCAAGATCGCAGCGGTGCATGTATCAGCTCTGTGGGTGCGACTTTTCGGGACGGTTCTGGCCAGCCGCAGAGCGGAAGACCAAGGCGAGGTGCGCGTCGAATGTGGCGAGCGCCCTGTCCGGCGCGTAGCGCTGGCCCAGGACGTGCAGGCTGAGACCTTCGACCAGGGCCAACAGAGTCCTCGCCGCGTGGTCGGGGTCGAGTTCGGCGAGCGCCTCACCGGTGCGCTGGGCCGCCCGGATCTGTTCGGAGAGGAAGACCTGCATCCGCTCGGTGTCCTCGCGCAGGCTATCGGCGATGGCTGGATTGACCGCGGCGTAGGCGTGGAACGCGAGGCCGACGTGACCCTCGAGCCAGCGGAGCTCGTCCAGCGGCAACATCTCGATCAGCAGGCTGCGCACGACCGCCTCCGGAGACGGCGGTTCATGGTGCTCGGCTGCGCCGGCGACGAGTCGGGCCTGGACATTTTCGCTGACCACCTTCAGCGCGAAGACCATCATCTCGTCTTTGGTGCGGAAGTAGTGTTGCACCATCCCGGCCGAGACGCTGGCCGCGTTCGCGACGTGGCGCAGGCTTACGGCCTGCAGCCCCTGAGTAGCTGCGACCCGCATGAGGGCGTCGGCGATCTGGGTCCGTCGGGCACGACGGTCGACCTTCTTCGGCACCTGCCCACTCTTTCACAGTGCAGTCGTATTGACTTAAGGGACCCTTCATTATTACGATGCAGATGCATTGCAAAAAAGGAGGTGGGAGCTCATGGCTCGTGGCACCGCCGCGATCTCGTCGCCGGATCGCCGCCGGGGCGGTGTCGAGCGCGACATCGCCGTCCGCGCCGCCGACGGCACGACATTGCTGGCCGACCACCACTGCCCGCGCGGTGCTCCCGGCTCCGTGGTCGTGTGGATCCGCACCCCCTACGGACGCAAGGGAATGCGGTCGATCGCCAAGCGGTTCGCCAAACGCGGCGCGCATGTGCTGGTCGAGGCCATCCGCGGCACCGACGGTTCGGGCGGCGTGTTCGACGGGGTCACTTTCAACCCCGCGGATGGCGCCGATGTCGCGGCGTGGTTGCGCGCCCAGTCGTGGTTTCCCGGTGTCATCGTCACCTGGGGCTGCAGCGCCATCGGCTATGCGTCGTGGGCGCTGGCTGCTACAGATATCCCGGAATGGCGGTTGGCCATCCTGCAGGACGCACAATCGGAGTTGCGCGACGGGATCTATCCGGGCGGTGTCTTCGCCGGCGCCGTCATGCTCGGTTTCGTCGAAAATGTTGACTGGCAAACTCGTCACCTCGGCGCTTCAATGCCACGCACGATACTGGCTTCGGTGCGTGGTGTGCACCGCACCAAGAAAACCCTGGCACAGCTGCCGCTGGGCACTGCCGACCAGAGACTGCTCGGGCACCCGGTCGACTACTTCCAACAATGGCTCGCCCACGAACGCGACGACGACTACTGGCAACCGCTGAACCTGCGACGCCATGTGGCCGGAATGCCCGAACAGGTCCACCTGGCCAGCGGCTGGTACGACATCTGCCTCGCCAGCACGCTGGCCGGCTACGCCGCACTGCGCCAAGCCGGCAAGACGCCGCGGCTGGTGATCGGGCCCTGGTATCACGGTCGTGGGTCAATCGACAAGAGCTACCTCGGCGAGATCGACGCCTGCGTCGATGCCATCACCCGAGGGCACATGGCCGTCCCACGGGAGTCAGTGCGCCTTCATGTCAGCGGTGCAGACGAATGGCGCGAGTTCCCCAGCTGGCCGCCGCCCGATTACCAGCCGATCGTCTGGCACCTGCACCCCAATGGGCGACTAGCTTCCACACCTGCGACCCCATCGGAACCCGACCGCTATTGCTACGACCCGGCCGACCCCACCCCCGCGGTCGGCGGGGCAATGGAGAACTGGGACGGCGCTGCGGGTGCCAAGGACAACCGCAAACTTGAGCAGCGCGACGACGTCCTGACCTACACCAGTGACACCCTTCCCGATGACCTCGAAGTCATCGGCCCCGTGAACGCCGAGATCGTGCTGCGCTCCAGCCTCGAGCACACCGACTTGTTCGCCCGACTCTGCGACGTCGACCCTCGCGGACGCTCCACCAACCTGTGCGACGGCATCCGCCGGTTACGGCCCGACGACCCGCCCGCCGACAACGACGGCACCCGACGCGTGCGGGTCGATCTCGTCGGCACCGCGCACCGGTTCCGTACCGGGCACCGCATCCGCCTCCAGATCAGCAGCGGCGCACACCCGCGGCTCCTCTTGAACCCGGGAACCGGCGCACCGCTGGCCACCGCCACCGAACTGCAATCAGCCGAGCAAGAGATCTTTCACGATCCGGACCACGTGTCTGTCGTCGAGCTGCCGGTCAGAGGACGGGGAGGTAGGTACGTAGCTCGTAGGGGGTGACGTGGCGGCGGTAGTTGTCCCACTCGGTGCGCTTGTTACGCAGGAAGAAATCGAACACATGCTCGCCGAGTGTCTCGGCGACCAGCTCAGAATTCTCCATCTCGACCAAAGCCTCGGACAAATCATGCGGCAGTGGGGCATATCCAGCGGCACGGCGTTCCCGCTCGGAGAGCAACCACACATCATCCTCGGCGGCGGGGGGTAGCTCGTATCCCTCGCGCACCCCCCGCAAACCCGCGGCGAGAATGACCGCATAGGTGAGATAGGGATTGCACGCCGAGTCCGGCGTGCGGATCTCCACCCGCTGGGTGGCGGCCCGGCCCGCCGAGTACATCGGCACCCGCACCAGGGCGGAGCGATTGGCATGGCCCCAGCACACCGCGGTCGGGGCCTCCCCACCGGTGATCAGGCGCTTGAAGGAGTTCACCCACTGGTTGGTCACCGCGGTGATCTCCTTGGCGTGGTGCAGCACGCCCGCGACGAACGCCTTACCGGTGTCGGAAAGCTCGTAGTGGTCGCTCTCGTCATAGAAAGCGTTGCGATCACCCTCGAACAAGCTCATATGGGTGTGCATCGCCGACCCGGGGTAGGCGGTGAAGGGCTTCGGCATGAACGAAGCCCGCACCCCCTGGGTGATGGCGACCTCCTTCACCACGTACCGAAAAGTCATGATGTTGTCGGCCATGGTGAGCGCGTCGGCGTAGCGCAGATCGATCTCCTGCTGGCCGGGAGCACCCTCGTGATGGCTGAACTCGACCGAGATGCCCATCTGCTCCAGAGCCTCAATGGCATGCCGGCGGAAATGTGGCGCGGCGTCGTGGCTGGCCTGGTCGAAGTAACCGCCCGTATCGGCGGGTTTGGGGTCCGAACCGTCGGTGGGCAGATCGCACAGCAGGTAGAACTCGATCTCGGGGTGCACGTAGCAGGTGAATCCGGCTTCCGCTGCCCGGGAAAGGCCGCGACGCAGCACATGCCGCGGGTCTGCCCAGGAGGGCGAGCCGTCCGGCATTGCGATGTCACAGAACATCCGCGCCGAGTAGTGCTCACCGCTGGTGTTCTCCCACGGCAGTATCTGGAAGGTGGACGGGTCGGGTTTCGCGATCATGTCGGATTCATAGGCTCGGGCGAAGCCCTCGATGGCCGAGCCGTCGAAACCGATGCCGTCCGCGAAGGCCCCTTCGAGTTCGGCGGGCGCAACGGCCACCGACTTGAGGTAGCCCAGCACGTCGGTGAACCACAGCCGGACGAACCGGATGTCGCGTTCCTCCAGCGTGCGCAGGACGAACTCTTGCTGACGATCCATGGCCGCAGGGTAGAGGACCAGCTGTATCAGGCCACCCGTCGGTCCCTCTAAGATGCGGCCATGCTGCGCCGCTGCCTGTGCTTTCTCGCACTGTTCACCGCGCTGCTCCCGGCTTGTGGCGGCGAAGGGGCGAAGCAGGAGGACCCGCCAGCGGCCCTGCCCGATGGTGCCGCCTTGCTTGCCGACTCCGCCGAGGTCATGCGAACAGTGACCACGACCAGGGTCGGCATCGATGTCCAGGGCGAGCTGCCGACGTTCCCGATCAAGGCCGCCAAGGGTCAGCTGACCCGGGAGGGGCAGGCGAAGGGCACCGCGACAGTCGAACAGTTGGGGCAGGTCATCCAACTGGATTTTGTGATCATCGATGACAAGCTCTACCTGCGCGGCCCCACCGGTGGCATGCGGGAGTTGCCTGCCGCCGGTGTGGGCCTGGTGTACGACCCCTCGGTGATCCTGGATCCGGACCGGGGTGTCGCGGAAGTTCTGGCCAGTGGCGCCGCGGCGAGAACCGAAGCCCGCGAGCAGGTGGGTGAGGTGGACAGCTACCGGCTGCAGGCGAACTTCTCCGGGCAGTCGCTCGGCAAGCTCGTGCCCGGCTTCACCCAGGACACGACCGGCCAGGTCTGGATCGCATCAGCCGGCTTCCATCTGGTGCAGGCCCGGTTCCCGAGCACCGGCGGCGCGGTCACCTTCCAGTTCACCGACTTCGACGCACCCGCCGATATCACCGCACCCAACTGACGAGCGCCGGTGAGATCGGTGGTGATCCGATGAGCACGGTGACCTCACCGGGCTTCCCGATCCGGCGCCGAGGTCTGGCGCTGGGGACCGGGGGGCTGGTCACGTTGCTCGCGGCGCTGGACGCCTACGTGGTCGTCAGCCTGCTGATCGACATGATCCGCGATCTCCGGATACCGCTGAACCACCTGGAGCGGGCGACTCCCATTGTCACCGGGTTCCTGCTGGGTTACGTGGCGGCGATGCCCTTGTTGGGCCAAGCCTCCGACCGCTTCGGCCGCCGGGGGGTGCTGCAGCTCTGCCTGGTCGTCTTCGCGGTCGGATCAGCGCTCACCGCGATCGCCGACACGTTGCCGCCGCTGGTGGCGGGGCGGGTACTGCAAGGTGTCGCCGGGGGTGCACTGCTGCCGGTGTCCATGGCGCTGGCCGCCGACCTGTGGCCAGGGCGCGGGCGGACCACCGCGTTGGGCGCGCTCGGCGCTGCCCAGGAGCTGGGCAGCGTGCTGGGCCCACTCTACGGCATTGCGGTGGCGGCGGTGGCCAGCTGGCGCGGCGTGTTCTGGGTGAACGTGCCGATCGCGCTGGCTGCCGTGGTAGCGGTACAGCTGGCGGTGCCGGGCCCGCAGCGTTCCAGCGAGGCGCGACCACGGGACCGGGCGCCCCTGGACCTCGTCGGCGGCGGTCTGCTGGCACTGACACTGGGGTTGCTCGTGGTGGGGCTGTACAACCCCGACCCCGCTCGTGCGGTGCTACCCCCCTGGGGGTGGCCCCTGCTGAGCGCAGCTGCGCTGGTCGGGGTGGGGTTCGTGCTGTGGGAACGGCAGGCGAAGGTCCGGTTACTCGATCCGACAGGCGTGCAATGGCGGGTGTTCCTCGGCTCGCTCGCCGTCAGCATGGCGGCCGGTGCTGCACTGATGGTGACCCTGGTGGACATCCAGCTCTACGCGCAGACGTTACTGGGCCTGGACAGCGCAGGTGCGACCGCGCTGCTGGTCCGCTTCCTGGTGGCACTGCCGGTAGGGGCGCTGGTCGGTGGGGTGCTGGCCGGTCGGGTGGGTGATCGGGTCGTGGCCGCCGCGGGCATGCTGCTGACCGCCGTTGGTTTTCTCTGGGTGGCCGGTTGGCCGGCCGACGTGCTCGCCGCTCGCTACGAGTTCGGTGCGTTGGCGCTGCCCCGACTGGATACCGACCTGGCGCTGGCTGGCTTCGGACTCGGTCTGGTGATCGCGCCGCTGTCTGCGGCAGCGCTGCGAGCCACGCCCCCCGACCGACACGGCGTCGCCTCCGCAGCCGTCGTGGTGGCCAGGATGACGGGCATGCTCCTCGGGGTCGCCACGCTCTCGGCATGGGGGCTGCATCGCTTCCGCGAACTCACCGCCGAGCTGGACCTCCCGCTGTCCCCGGAAGAATTCGCCAGCTATCAGCTGGGGCTGGAAGCCGCGTTGCGCACGCAGTACCGGGAAATCTTCCTGCTCGCCGCTGTGGTGTGCCTGCTCGGCGCTGTCTGCACCCTCCTGCTGGGGCGCCTCAGCAGTGACTCTGATTCGGCAGTTCGAGCCGAACCAGATAGTTCGAAACCGCATCATCCACACACTTGACCCCTTGTAGGGCGACGGTGTGCTGGTGGCCCCCGAAGCTGAGCAACTGTGCGTCCAGCTGGCGGGCCAACTCGACACCGGCCTGGTAGGGAGTGGCCGGGTCACCGATCGTGGAGATCACGAGCACTCTCGTCAAACCGTTCACCTCCGACGTTTCCGGCTCGTAGGTGGGCGGTACCGGCCAGAAAGCGCAGGCATCTCGTGCCGTCGAGGCAGGATTGCCGTCGTCGAGGAAAGGCGCAGCCATCCGATAGCGCCGATCACGTTCGCGGATTGTCTCCGGGTCGGTCACCGGAGCCTCGTCCATGCAGCGGATGGCGACGAACGCATCCTCGCTGCCGGAATAGCCGTTCTCGTCACGCTGGTAATAGACGTCGGCCAGCCTCAGCAGGGTGGATCCATCGCCTGCGACCAGTTGGGTGAGACCCTGGTTGAGCAGCGACCACAGCTGGTCGGAATACAACGCTTGGATCGCACCGGTCGTCGCGTCGTTGTAGGACAGCTTCCGGTCCCCGACCGGCAGGGGGGTAGTGATCAGTGGTCGCAACACGTCCTGGAACCTACTGTCGGCCTGTCCCCTCGCGGCGTCGCCGAGCCAGCAGGTCGGCTGCTCCAGGCACCAGTCGATGAACGAGTCGAACGCCTGCTGAAACCCTGCCCCCTGGTTCACCTGGCTGTCCACCACGTTCTCATCCGGGTCCAGCGCACCGTCGAGCACCATGGCACGGACGTTGCGCGGGAACTGCTCGGCGTACTCGGTGCCCAGGCGAGTGCCGTAGGAATACCCCAGGTAGGTGAGTTTCTCATCACCGAGCACCGCCCGTAGGGTATCCATGTCTCGTGCGACATCCCGGGTGCCACTGTTGGCCAGGACGTCATTGCCTACCCGTTGAGTGCACAACGCCACATACTCCTGCTCCTCGGCCTCGGTCTGCACGATCCCTGCCGGGGAGGTGTCCAGGTCGAGGTCGAGCCGTTCGGCATCCTGCTCCTGGGTGTCGCGGCACAGGATCTTCGGCTCGCTGGCACCGATACCCCGGGGGTCGAATCCGACCAGGTCAAACCGGCGTCCCAGCTCGGTGTCCGCCACGGCCGCGCTCAGTGCGGCGGCCGTGCTCATCCCCGAAGCTCCCGGACCACCCGGGTTCATTATCAATGACCCCATCCGCAGATCTGGGTCATCAGCAACGCGGCGCAACACCCCGAGCCGGGCGGTGCGTCCCGCCGGGCTGGCGTAGTCCAGCGGCACCTCCACTCGGGTGCACTCCAGATCGGAAGCCGCGAAGACCAGGGTGTCGGTCTCCGTGGCGGCGAATTCGGCACAATCGCCCCACGTCAGTTGCTGATTGTAGAACCGCTCGAGCCCTGGGGGAACCGGACCCTTCGGTTCGCCGTCCAGCTGCTCAGCGCCGGGAACGGCAGGGGTGACAACGGGGACCCGGGGGATGGCACCGACGTCGGTGCACCCGGCGAGGACAAACACGGAGAGTGCGACAACGCTACGCCGAACGAGGTGCGAGGAGAAGGGCACCCGAGTGAGTGTAGTGAGCTTTTGGGTGATGCTTTGCGGGATGATGGTCAGATGGTGCAGATCCGTCTTGCCCTGGCTCAGGTGAACCCCTGGGTGGGCGACCTCGAAGGCAACGCCGGACTGATCGCCGCACGCTGCCGGGAGGCCGCCGCCTCCGGTGCCCACCTCGTGGTGTTCGGGGAGCTGGCGCTGACCGGGTACCCGGTGGAAGACCTGGCCCTGCGCGAGTCCTTCGCCGTCGGTTCGGTGCGTGTCCTGGAGGCCCTGGCCCCAAAGCTCGCCCAGGACGGCTGCGGGGAGTTGGCCGCTGTCGTCGGATATCTGGACCGCGACCAGGAGGGTCCCCGCAACTCGGTCGCGGTGCTGCACGGCGGGCGGGTGGTGGCTCGTCAGTTCAAGTATCACCTGCCCAACTACGGCGTGTTCGACGAACGTCGCTATTTCCGCCCCGGCACCAGCCTGAGCGTCCTGCGGTTGCACGGTCTGGAGATCGGGATGGTGATCTGCGAGGACATGTGGGTCGAGGACGGCCCGATCACGGCGTTGGCTCAGGCTGGTGTCGACCTCGTGGTCGCCTCCAACGCATCCCCTTACGAACGGGAGAAAGATGACACCCGCTGCGCGTTGGTGACCCGCCGCGCCCTCGAGGTGGGCGTGCCGCTGGCCTATGCGAATCTGGTCGGCGGACAGGATGAGCTGGTCTTCGACGGCGACTCCATGGTGGTCGACGGACACGGTGAACTGCTGGCGCGGGCGCCGCAGTTCACCGAGCAGCTCATGGTGCTCGACCTGCACCTGCCTGGTGGGGCACGCACGGTCCAGGGCCACTTCGCCGGCCTGGACGTCCGTCGGACGGTGCTCTCGCCCGATCCGCTGCCTGCCTACCCACCGTTGTCCCTTCCTCCGCTTGCCGAGCCGCTGACCGCGGAGGCCGAGGTGTGGGGCGCGCTGGTCACCGGCCTCGGCGACTACGCACGCAAAAACGGCTTCAGATCGGTGGTGCTCGGTCTTTCCGGAGGGATCGACTCGGCGGTGTGCGCAGCGCTTGCGGTGGACGCACTCGGTGCCGACGCGGTGTACGGCGTGTCGATGCCCTCGTCGTACTCCTCTACGCATTCCCGCGCCGACGCCGCCGAGCTCGCCGATCGCACCGGCCTGCACTATCAGGTGCAGCCGATCGGCAAGATGGTCGACGTCTTCACGACCCAGCTCGGCCTGTCCGGCCTTGCCGAGGAGAATGTGCAGGCCCGGTGCCGGGGCGTGACCCTGATGGCACTGTCCAACCAGCACGGTCACCTCGTCCTGGCCACCGGCAACAAATCGGAACTCGCGGTGGGCTATTCGACGATCTACGGCGATGCCGTCGGTGGATTCGCCCCGATCAAGGATGTGCCCAAGACCGAGGTGTGGACCCTGGCGCGGTGGCGCAATACCGAGGCCGAGAAGCGCGGCCAGATTCCGCCCATCCCCCCGAACTCGATCGGCAAGCCGCCTTCGGCGGAGCTGCGTCCCGACCAGTTGGACACCGATTCACTGCCCGACTACCTGTTGCTCGACGAGATACTGGACGACTATGTCGCAGACGACCGCGGCTTCGGGGATCTGGTATCCGCCGGGTTCGAGCCGGAACTGGTCGAGCGCGTCATCCGATTGGTGGACGCCGCGGAGTACAAGCGCCGCCAGTACCCACCCGGCACAAAGATCACTCTCAAAGCGTTCGGCCGGGACCGGCGCCTGCCCATCACCAACCGCTGGCGCGAACCCTCCCCCGCCTAATCCCGACATGTCCGCTTCCCCCGCACGACGGCTGTGAATCTCGTCGCACGACAATGCCATATCCTGACATCGGTGCCACGCTTCTTGGTATCAGCCATCCGGCGCAACCCGGGGACCGGTGAAGGACAGCCGGCCTCGAGGGAGGACGGTCAATGATGACCGCAGCTGCTGTCGAACCTAGCCTTTACGGCGGACCGATCGCTCCGGACCAGAAGGTCAAGCGAGTCCGGATCCCTGACCTCCTTGCGGCCAAGCGTCGCGGGGAGAAGTGGGCGATGCTCACCGCCTACGATTACTCCACCGCTACACTCCTCGACGCCGCGGGCATTCCTGTCCTGCTGGTGGGGGACTCGGCAGCCAACGTCGTCTACGGCTACGACACGACAGTGCCGGTGACCGTCGATGAGCTGGTGCCGCTGGTGCGCGGGGTGGTTCGAGGGGCTCGTCGGGCGTTCGTCGTCGCCGACCTGCCCTTCGGTTCCTACCAGTCCTCTCCTGGCCAGGCGCTGGACACCGCGGCGCGATTCCTCAAGGAATCCGGCGTGCATGGGGTGAAGTTGGAGGGCGGTCGCCGGGTGCTTCCACAGGTCGAGACGCTCGCCGAGGCGGGGGTGCCGGTGATGGCCCACCTCGGGCTCACCCCCCAGTCGGTCCACGCCATGGGGGGCTACACAGTGCAAGGACGGGGGGAACAGGGCGAGCGCCTCGTGGAGGACGCGAAAGCGCTGGAAGCCGCAGGGGTATTCGCTATTGTCCTGGAGGTGGTGCCCGCTGAACTCGCCGCCCGGATCACGGCGACCACCAGCGTGCCCACCATCGGCATCGGCGCGGGACCGAACTGTGACGCCCAGGTCATGGTGTGGCAGGACATGGCGGCCTTCCGGGCGCCGGGTGGTCGAACGCCGAAGTTCGTCAAGACCTACGCCGGGCTGGGCGACGGCCTCCGCGAAGCCGCCTGCCACTTCGCGCGGGAGGTCCGCTCAGGCGCTTATCCGGGGCCGGAGCACACCTACCGCTGAGCTGTCACCCCGGGCGGCCAGCCATCGCCGAAGGGATGGCCACCCAGCGCGTCACGCCCATGGGGGGCGTTCCATCCGGACAGCTCAGGTCCCGCCGGGACGATGCCGGTCGGATTGAGGTGATGATGGGTGGCGTAGTAATGCCGATTGATGTGCCCGAAGTCGACGGTATCGCCGAAGCCGGGAGTCTGGTAAAGGTCACGGGCATAGGCCCACAAAACTGGCAGCTCGGTGAGCTTGTGCCGGTTGCATTTGAAATGCCCATGGTAAACAGCGTCGAAGCGTACCAGTGTGGCGAACAACCGCACATCTGCCTCAGTGATCGTCTCACCCACCAGATAGCGGTGTTCGGTAAGCCGTTCGGAGAGCCGATCCAGCCGGGCGAACAACGCGGTGAATGCCTCCTCGTAGGACTTCTGCGAGGTGGCGAAACCGCAGCGGTACACGCCGTTGTTGACGTCCCGGTAAACCTCCGCGTTGACTTCGTCGATCTCTTCGCGCAGCTTCGGTGGGTAAAGGTGAGGTGCGCCGTCGCGGTGGTGGGCCGTCCACTCAGTGGACAGGTCCAGGGTGATCTGTGGATAGTCGTTGGTCACCACCTGTCCGGTGGGCACGTCCAGCAGCGAGGGGACGGTGACCCGCCCGGCGTAGTCCGGATCGGTGGCGCGGTAGGCATCGGCAAGGAAGTCGATGTTCAGTACCGGGTCACGTCCGTCGGGATCGAGCGTGAAGCGCCAACCCCGCTCGTCGCGAATCGGATCCACCACGGCCAGGGAGATCGCCTCTTGTAGTCCCAGGAGTCTGCGCACGATCACCGAGCGGTGTGCCCAGGGGCAAGCCAGGCTCACCACCAACCGGTAGCGGCCTGGCTCGGCGGGCCAACCTCCGGCGCCGTCTTCGGTGATCCGGTCAGTGAACCGGTTGGCCTGCCGAACCCACTCCCCGCGGCGGGAGGTCTCGGCGGAAAACTGCGCGGTAGACATGGCAACGACGCTACCGCGCAGACCCTTGCCGCGGGCCGGCCTCTAGTCCGCGCCATGCGCAGCAGTTCACTATCTCGCCACTCGGTTGATCTGGGTGGTCAACAGTTCCCTGGCTTGCACCAGGGAAGGGCCGTACCAGGTGAGATGACGGCCGGAGACCAGTGCATAGGGCGTATCCGGGAACGCCTCCGGCCCATCATCCGCGCTGAAGTTGTAGGGCTCATCGGGCAACACCACGAGGTCAGCCGCACGGGACTGTAGCTCGCTGAGAGCAGGGCGCGGATAGCGATCGGGGTGCTCGGCGTAGGCGTTGCGCACGCCGAGGTGCCTCAACACATCGCCGGCGAAAGTGTCCCGGCCGAGCACCACCCACGGGCGCCGCCATACCGGTATCACTGCGGTCAGCCCTTCCGGCTCGGGCCGCGTCCAGACCGCGGCAGCCTCCTGCAACCACCCTGGCTCGGCCAGACCGAGCGCACCGGTGAGCATCCGGCGCAGCGAGGTGATTGCTGCGGGCACGGTGCCCGGTGCGGTGACCCACGCCGGCACCCCCGCCACACGCAGCTTCTCGAGATCGTCGGGACGATTCTCCTCGGCGTTGGCCAGCACCAGATCCGGCTCCAGCGCGAGCACCCGCTCGACATCGGGGTACTTGGACCCGCCGACTCTCGGCACGTCCATCGACGGCGGGTGGGTGCAGTAGTCGGTGGCGCCGATCAGCAATCCGGGCGCGGTGACCTCCACCGCATCGGTGAGCGATGGCACCAGCGACACGGCCCGCTGTGGCGGTAGCCGCACCGGTAACGGAGCACCCAGATCATCCATGTGTCCGCCGGACATCGGGGGATCAGACATCGGTGATGCGGATGCCGGCGTGCGCCCGGTACCGCTTGTTGATCGCGATGAGGTTCGCGGTGAGCGCCTCGACCTGGGCGGCGTTGCGCAGCCGTCCGCCGTAGAT
>JBOHHD010000196.1:0-14560 GCA_050700515.1 Pseudonocardiaceae bacterium | reverse complement strand
GCGATGATCAGCACCGCGACGGCCGCGGTGAACGCGGCCGAGGCCGGGGCGCCGGCGCCGAGCCAGAAGCCGAGGGTGGCCACCGCAAGCGCCACGACCACCGGGACGAACACCGCGGAGATCCGATCGGCCAGACGCTGCACCGCAGCCTTGCCGCTCTGCGCGTTCTGCACCAGTCGCGCCATCTGGGCGAGCCGGGTGTCCGCGCCGACCCTGCTCGCCCTTACCCGCAGCCGACCGGAGACGTTGACCGTCCCCCCGGCGACCGCCGAACCCACATTGACCTCAACCGGGACTGACTCCCCGGTGAGCATGCTCTCGTCGACCGCGGAGGACCCGTCCACCACCGCCCCGTCGGTGGCAATTTTCTCGCCGGGACGCACCACGAACTCGTCCCCGACCGCCAGTCGCTCGATGGGGATACGGATCTCCTGACCCGCGCGCAGCACTGCCACGTCCTGAGCGCCCAGGTCCAACAACACCCGCAACGCCGCCCCGGCCCGCCGCTTGGCGCGTGCCTCGAAATAGCGCCCCGCCAGCAGGAACACCGTGACACCTGCGGCGACCTCGAGGTAGATCTGGTCCTCGCCGGCCACCCGCTGGATGGCGAGACCGAACTCGTGCCGCATGCCCGCCATGCCCGCGCTGCCGAAGAACAGGGCATAACCACTCCACAGGAACGCCGCCAGCACGCCCGTCGAGATCAGAGTGTCCATGGTGGCCGCACCGTGCCGCAGGTTCAGCCAGGCGGTGCGGTGAAACGGCCATGCCCCCCACAGCGCCACGGGCGCGGCCAACACCAGGGACAGCCACTGCCAGTGGGTGACCTGCAGCGGCGGCACCATCGCCATCGCGATCACCGGGATGGCGAGGACGATGCTGATCGCCAAACGGTGGCGGAGCCAATGGGTCCCATCGACCTCGCCCTCAGCGTCGGTGTCGCCGACCCCGGCACGCTGGGGCAGCTCTGCGGTATAGCCGACGGCCCGCACCGTCGCGACGAGGTCGTCGGGCGCCACGTCGTCGGGGTGGCTGACCCTCGCCCGCTCGGTTGCATAGTTGACACTGGCCCTGACACCGGGGAGCCGGTTGAGCCTTTTCTCGATGCGTGCCGCGCAGGCTGTGCAGGTCATACCACCGATGACCAGCTCGACCAGATGCATCGTGGGCACAGCGGTTTCGATCATGGTTCCGACGTCGCTTCCACTGCGGTGGTGCACCGTCGCCATGGTCAACTCGCCAGCACGGTGAATTCAGCGGTCCGCACCTCGCCGCTGTGTCGAAAATCCAGGAACACCCGATAGTAGCCGGGGGTGGGTACGCCGGCGTCGAAGGCGATCGTGGGCCCCGAACGAGTGCTCGGGAGGGGGTCCACGCGCAGGTAACCCAGATCGCCCTCCCGCAGCATCACCAGGTGCCCGCTGGGCCCGAGGTAAGGCTGCAGATCGGTGACCGGTTCGTCGTCGCGCAGCACGCTCAAGTAGAGCCGCGAGATCCCCCCGGCGATCACGGTCCCGTCGAGCATCACGGTGTAGTCGTCCACTCGGGCCAGCGGCGAGGGCTGCGGCACGGCTTCGGACTCGACCAGGCCCGGTACGGCGAGATCCACACCAAGGGTGACCGGTTCGGTGCTGGACCCCGGGCGGAAGATAGCGAAAGCGCGGTAGCTACCCGGCTCATCGAACCGCACCGACACCGTCCATGTTCCGTCCGGTTTCATGGTGGGGCGCAGCTGCTGGTAACCCGTCAAGTCCCGGCGCACGAGAACCAGCTTCATCCGCTGGTCCTGCTGGTCCTGGTCGGTGGCGAACTCCGTGACCGGGACGCGATCGACGGTGAAAATATTGAAACGAAATTCGTCCACTTCACGAACCGGGAACCGAGTTGTCGCGGGCAGTAGAACGTAACCCTGATCGGCGATGGCCAGTCCGCCAGGCCCTTCATGGCGCTCATCGTGATGGTCGTCACCGTCGCCCGCCACGGCCCCGCTGCCTTCGGACACCCCGAGTCCGAAAAGCCGGCCGAACGACTCGCCCAGGCTGACCGTCAAGCCGAAGAGCACGATCAGCCCGATGATGAACGCCACCAGGGTCACGGGGGTGCGCATCAGTTCAACCCGCTACCTCGTAGCCGGCCTCATCGATGGCGGTGCGCACAGCCGCGTCGTCCAGTGGGGCGGAGCTGGTGATGCGAAGGCTGCCGGTGGTCAGATCAACCTGCACGTCGGTGACTCCGACGATGGCGCCGACCTCCTCGGTCACCGCCGCGACGCAGTGCTGACAGCTCATTCCTTCAATGGTGTACTCGCTGATCGTGGCGGTAGTAGCCATAGTGGACCCTCCTCCGACTCGTACGGGTACCCGGCGCGGTGCATCAGGAGCGGACCAGGCGGGCTATCGCATTCGCCGCTTCCTTGACCTTGACATCAGCATCGGCTCCACCGTCGATGGCGGCGTCGACCACGCAGGTGGCTACATGCTCCTCCAGCAGGGCCAGGGCGAAGGACTGCAGGGCCTTCGTCGCGGCGGATACCTGGGTCAGCACGTCGATGCAGTACTGATCCTGCTCGACCATCCGCTGCAGGCCGCGAATTTGACCTTCGATCCGGCGGAGTCGTTTGAGGTAGGCGTCCCGATCCTTGGTGTAGCTCGCCATCCGCTGTCCTCTCCTGGGGTGACGTCAAGCCCCAATCAGGTACAGTACCATACCCCCCTGGAGTATACATCTCCCCAGCTACGTCGCTCCTTAACGCAGCCTAGGCTGCAGCACAGCCCCGAATCAGGCAATTCTTCTCCCCGTTCGGGTGATATTGCGCGAGAACCCGAGGTGGCAGGGGTCAGGCGGGGACCAACACCACCCATACCGGACCCGATGCGAAAGTCAGCGGCGCGCCATCCAGCAGGGTGAACGTCGTACCGTCCTGCGGACCCGGGCGAGACCACTTTCCTGGGAAGGCCATGCCGTCGCGCAATACCACCACATCGCCCGCCCCCACCGTCGCGGCAAAGGGGGACGGTGTCCCGGCGGCGTCGCGAATATTCGTCGCGCTCACCGTCACCTGCTGCAGCACCACGGTCGCCGCGCCGGGCCGCGCTCCGGTGGCGGAGTTGAGCGGCTCGCCATCCATGGCCAGCACCCATCTGGATTCCTCAGCCAACCACTGCACCCCGATCCGCGTCGCCTGGTACCGGATGTCCGTTTCGGGTGCCGGGCTGCCACCGGGTGGGGTGGGTCCGAAACGGAACCCGATGTCCTGCGGCCCCGCTCCACCTTCGCGTAGCCGGAGCGGATCGGCATAGAGGTTGTACGGCATCGACCTCTGCCCGTTCCGACGATAGGCATCCGGGCGCGCCGTGGCCGAGACGTCGAGCACGGCCGCCGCCGCAATCGACGGACGTAGCGCGGCCGCCTCACCAGAGAACGCGAACGCAGGCCGGCCGAAGCCGGCCAACAGTTCGAGGTCGCTCTGGCGGGCACTGCGCACTGGCCCGACCACCGAAGGGAGTTGGGATTGGAAGACGGCGAGCAACCGGCTGGCGCCGCCCTCGATCGGCTCCACATAGACCAGGTCAGCCGACTCCAGCCCACTCTGCGGACGTGCCTGGGGAGCATTGTCGATCTTGACGCTGAGCACCGGCGCGTTGAGGTCACCAGGCCGGCCGGTGAACGGTGACCCCGGCTCGGGGACGGGCAGGGCAGGCAGCGTGGACGCGGCAGGCGGGGCCTCTGCGCGGGCCGGAGTCTGCACCGGAGCCGGCTCAGGCTCGGGTGAGCCGGAACAGGACAGCAGGGCGGACGCCAGCAGGCTGGAGGCCAGTGCCGCGAGAACGCCACCCGACCGGTCCCCACATGCCCGACGACCCATCTGCCCACCTCCGGTGTTGTGGTGTCGTGGCGACGCTTAGGCTCCGCCACGGAACAGCTCTACCAACAGCGGGTGAGACCATACGCACTCGCCGTGATCGGCGGCTGCGAGGTACTACGGACCGCTTGCCGATTCCTCTCAGCCGTTCACCGGCTACTGGCTGTGGAAGGGGTTTCATTGCTTGCTTCGTTGCCGGGCGGGTGGTTAGCGTCCGCGAGTCCTTAAGTCACGTCCGGTCGACAGCACCGAAAAGGCAGCCCCCGAAAGACTTCTCCGGGATCCCTTGGCTCGGCCACCGCAACTGGTCGCCCCGAACGGAAGGGCAGGTCTTGGCTCGTCACCGCTCCCCCAGCGGCCGAACCCACAGCACCAGCATCCACGCCGCCAATACGAAGGCGACCAACCCAAGCGGAGGCGCCCACCGCATTCCCAGTCCCGGTCCAGCTGCCCGTGGACGCATGGTGGCTGCAGCCGTCGCCGTCGGCGCGGTCGCTGCCGCCAGCCACGGCCTTGAACAACTCGAACGCACCGACGACAGCGCTCTGTTGACGCTCGGGACCGAGCTGTCCGCCTACTCCGGCATCGGGGGGCGCGGCCCCGTGGAGATACTGCCGTTGCCCGAAGTGCTGCCTGCGGCGCCGGACACCCTCACCGAGGACGTGACAAGCCTGGCGAAGGGCCAACGCATCGCCGATGAGCGCGCCCTGCAAGTGGCCGCAGCGGAGCGGGCCGCCTCGATCGCGGCCACGGCGGCCGCAACCCAGGCCAGTGCTGAGCGCACCGCCAGAGACGCCGTGTCCCGACTCCGGGTGGCCGCCGGGGACGTCGCACTGCCCGCAGTGGGCCGACTCACCTCCGGTTTCGGTGCCCGCTGGGGCACCACCCACTACGGCATCGACATCGCCAACGCGATCGGTACGCCGATCTACGCCACCACCGACGGGGTGGTCATCGAATCCGGTCCGGCCAGTGGCTTCGGAATGTGGGTGCGGCTGCAGCACACCGATGGCACCGTCTCGGTGTACGGACATATCAACAAGTCGCTGGTCTCGGAGGGCCAGCGGGTCGCAGCCGGTGAGCAGATTGCAACCATGGGGAACCGGGGTCAGTCCACCGGCCCACACCTGCACTTCGAAATCTGGCTTGGCGGAGTACAGAAAGTCAACCCGTTGAGCTGGCTACGCAACAACGGGGTCGACATTTAAGCCCGGGCGGCTCGTCCCCCCGCCGAGCCGCCCGGTGTCAGCAAGCCATCCCGACCCAGTCGTTACCGAGGATGTACGTTGCGGCCCACTTCGCGATGATGTCCATTGCCAGTCCTCCATAGAGTGAGTGCACGGCTCGTTACTCTAGGTGCTGGACATATCCTCAGACGTGTCCCTCCTTTCGGGGGCATGACAACCAGTCGCCTACCGATTACCGTGGCGTAGCTTGCTCATCGCCACCATCGGGGGCACTCAGTGAGTGTGGGCCGTAAAGTTGACCGGATCGGACATGGCTACGATCGGGTCTGCTTTCTGGACCCTCGAGGGTGGCAACTATGGGGTGAGCGATCGCCCGTTGTCGGCTATGTCCTGGCAGTAGATCTCGCGGCTGTAGTGCTGGCCATCGGGATGACCTTGGCGTTACCCGTGAACCAGGACGATCTGCTGCGCTTCAGCCTGTTGGTACTCGGGGCCGTCGTCCACCAAGAAGCGGTTCGAACTATCGAGCAGTTACGCGAGCGGGCAGTGGGAAACGGACTTCTCACGAACCTGAAGTCGTTATGGATCTTCGCTGCGACCCTGTCGGTACCACCGTCGTTGGTCTTCGCGGTGACCGCAGTGGTCTATGTGCATGCTTGGTACCGGACCAGCCTGGGCAGCTTGTACCGGAAGCTGTTCTCCGGCGCGACGATGGTGCTGGCGCCCGCAGCGGCCATCGCGGTGCTGCAACTGTCCCGGCCCATTGGATACCCGATCATCCCCCACGGCCTGTCCGGGCTCATCATCCTGATCGGCGCTGCGGCCACGTTCTGGCTGGTCAACTACGCACTGGTGGTCGGAGCGGTCATCCTGTCCGACCCGCTCCAGCCTGCTCGCCGGGCGCTGGGCGACCTGAGCGACCAAGTGGTGGTCGCTGCTGCGCTCGGCCTGGGTGTCGCGCTCACCGTGATGTTGGCCAGGGAGCCGTATCTGATCGCCGTACTGATGATCACAGTGATCGCGCTGCACCGTTCCCTGTTGCTGCCGCATTTCCGCCAAGCCGCGCGCACGGACAGTAAGACAGGTCTGCTCACCGCAGGCTTCTGGCACAAGGTCGCCAACAAAGAACTCGAGAAAGCCCGCCGTGTCGCCAAGCCGCTCGGTGTGCTCATGCTCGATCTGGACCACTTCAAATCCTTCAACGACCGAATGGGGCATCTGGTCGGTGACCAGTTGCTGCGCGCCGTTGCCGACGAACTCCGCCACGAAACCAGACCTTACGACCTGGTCGGACGCTTCGGTGGTGAGGAGTTCGTCATGCTGCTGCCCGGAGTGGGGACCGATCAGGTTGAGAACGTCGCAGATCGGGTACGCCAGCGAATCAGCAGGTTGGCAGTCCCGGTCGGTGGTCCGAACGGCAAGCCGGTGATCGTGGCGGGCATGTCGGTGTCGATCGGAGCGGCGATCAGCCCCGAGAACGGAGATCAGATCGACCGCCTACTGCTGGCTGCTGATGGTGCATTGATGGCCGCCAAAGAGGCCGGACGCGATCAAGTGCGTCTCGCGGCGCACTGAGGGCCGGAAGTGACCGAGGCAGCGGTCAGCCTCGATCTGCTTGATGATGGCCCCCTATGTCGAAGAACGATGTCAACTGCCGTTTTTTCGGATCGGCCAGGCTACCGTGCGAAAGAAAGCGATCGACCAGGGAGGCGCAGCATGATCAACGGTCGTGAGCTGGCCCGCTTGAGTACCGATGAGTTGTTGGTCCGGGCCGCCGCCGTGCGAGACGCCGCGCACGGCAGCCGGGTGACGTATTCCCCCAAGGTGTTCCTGCCGCTGACCATGCTCTGCCGGGACCGCTGCGGCTACTGCACCTTCGCACAGGCTCCCCGGACACTGCCCTCGCCCTACCTGGAGCTCGACAATATCCTCCAGATCGCCCAGCGGGGCGCAGAACTGGGTTGCCACGAGGCGCTGTTCACTCTCGGTGAGCGTCCGGAGCAGCGCTACCCCGGTGCCCGACAATGGCTGAGCGACCACGGTTACCGCAGCACGGTGGACTACCTTGGCACGGCCTGCCGGAAGGTTCTGGAGCAGACCGGGCTCCTTGCCCACGCCAACGCCGGAGCGTTGCATCGTGACGAGCTCGCCGCGTTGCGGGAGGTGACGGTCAGTCAGGGAATGATGATCGAGTCACTGCGGTCGGACCTGGCCGCCCATCGCGGCGCCCCGGACAAGGCCCCCAGCCGCAGGCTGGCCACCCTGCACAGCGCAGGTGAGCTGGCGATCCCGTTCACCACCGGGATACTGGTCGGTATCGGCGAGACCGAGGCCGACCGCGTAGTCGCGCTCGAGGCGATCGCCCAGGCGCACCGTCGATATGGGCATGTGCAGGAAGTGATCGTGCAAAACTTCCTGCCCAAACCGGGTACCGCGATGCGCCAGTCCGCGCCGTGTCCACCGGAGGCCCACCTGCGGGCCATCGCGTTGGCCCGACTGCTACTGCCTCCCGAAGTACACGTGCAGGCTCCGCCCAACCTCACCGATGATCTGGCCAAAGCGCTCACGGCCGGCGTCGACGACTGGGGTGGGGTCTCCCCCCTCACCGCTGACCATGTCAACCCCGAGCGGCCCTGGCCCGCGCTGGACGAGCTGCGCGCTGCCACCGAGGCGGCGGGCCACACGCTGGCCCCCCGCCTGACCGTGTACCCCGAATACGCCCTCCACCCGGGGCGATGGCTCGATGAAGCGGTGCGCTTCGGCGTGCTGGACCGCTCCGACGCCGAGGGGCTCGGCCGCGACGATCCGGGCTCGGTGTTCGCCGAACGCCCTCAAACCGCCACCGAGGTCACCGACGGTGCCGAGGTGGCACTGACCGGCCGTCGCTCCACCGCCTGGTACTCCGGTACGGACGTCACCCCGCCGGTACTGGTGCCCGCGCCGCCACGGGCGACCGGAGCGGTACGCGAGGTGCTCGATGGGGTTCGCGCCGGGCAGCAGGCCGGTCTCGACGAGTTGGTGACGCTGCTGCGGGCCCGGGGTCCCGAGGTCGCCGCCGTGGCCGGGCTGGCCGACGAGCTGCGCGCCGCGACCGTCGGCGACACGGTGACCTACGTCGTCAACCGCAACATCAACTACACCAACATTTGTACCTTCCGGTGCCGGTTCTGCGGATTCTCCAAGGGCAAGCTCTCGCTGAACCTGCGCGGCGCGCCCTACCTGCTCCAGACTTCCGAGATCGTGGCGCGAGTACTCCAGGCCCAGCACCTGGGCGCCACCGAGGTGTGCCTGCAGGGGGGGATCCACCCCAGCTTCGACGGTGAGTACTACCTCACGGTCTGCCGGGCCATCCATGAGGCTGCTCCGGCAATCCACCTTCACGGCTTCACCGCGCTGGAGGTGACCGAAGGAGCGCGCCGGCTCGGCGAGCCGCTGGCCGATTACCTGCGCCGGCTGCGGGAAGCGGGGCTCAAGACCCTGCCGGGCACTGCCGCGGAGATTCTCGACGACGAGGTACGCGCGGTACTGTGCCCCGACAAGATCACCACTGAGGAGTGGCTGGAGGCACACCGGGTGGCCCATGAGGTAGGGCTGCGCTCCAACGTCACCATGATGTTCGGGGCCATCGAACAGCCGGTGCACTGGGCGCGGCACCTGCTGCGCACCCGGGCGCTGCAGGCCCGGACCGGCGGATTCACCGAGTTCGTCGGGCTGCCCTTCGTGCACATGGCGACTCCGATGTACCTCAAGCGGGCCGCCCGGCGAGGCCCGACGTGGCGGGAGGTACTGCTGGTGCACGCGGTGGCCCGGATCGCCTATCACGGGTTGATCGATCACATCCAGGCATCCTGGGTGAAGCTGGGTGCCCGCGGCGTCCGCCAACTGCTGCAGGCGGGGGTGGATGATCTGGGTGGAACACTGATGGACGAGAACATCAGCCGTGCGGCGGGCGCGAACCACGGACAGGGCATGGACGAAGCCGGGTTCCGGGCGATCGTCGACCCGCTCGCGCGGCCTTTGGCCCAACGCACCACCCTGTACGAGCCCGTGCCGACATCTACGGTGAGGTGAAAAGTGCAGTCTTCGGAGCCGTTGCGGTTGCGCCCACCCCGCCACCGGGTGAGCTCCCGCGCGGTCACCTGGTGGACCGCCCAGGCCGTCCTGCTCGCCACACCAGTGGTGATCGCCCCGATCATCGGCCTCCTTCTCTGGCCGTACTCGCAAGGGTGGCTCGTCGCCGTGGCCGTCGCCGTGACGGTGCTGTGTGTCGCCTACGTGCTGGTGATGCCGAGGTGGCGGTTCCGGGTGCATCGCTGGGAAGCCACCGACGATGCCGTGTACACCTCGACGGGCTGGCTCAGCCAGGAGTGGCGGGTCGCCCCGATGTCGCGGATCCAGACCGTCGACACCGAACGCGGACCGCTGCAACAGTTGTTCGGATTGGCCACCGTCACCGTCACGACGGCATCGGCGGCGGGAGCGCTGCGACTGGCGGGACTGGACCACGCCTTGGCCGTCGATCTGGTCGAGCAGCTCACGGAGACCACCCAGGCCACTCCTGGGGACGCCACGTGACCGCCGACCTCGGCAACGACAGGGTAACTGAGCAGGACTGGCAACGGCTCAACCCTCGGATGCTCGCGGTCACCCCATTACGGCAGCTCTTCGGCTTTCTGCCGGTGGTCGCCGTAGTGTTCTTGGTCGGCGGAGGCGACCTGGACGGCCGGTTCTATGGGCTGTTGGCCGGCGTGCTCGCAGTCATAGTCGCGGGCGTGCTGCGCTGGATGACCACCCGTTACCGGATCACCGACGAACGCGTGGAGTTGCGTTCCGGCCTGATTTTCCGCAGTGCCCGTTCGGTCCCCCGGGACCGGATCCGTAGCGTGGACCTCACCGCCGGGCCGGTGCACCGGGTGTTCGGGCTGTCCGTGGTCAAGATCGGGACCGGGGAGCACGCCGTGAGCACCGAATCACGCGAGCTGGCCCTGGACGCGGTGTCCTCGGGGGAGGCCGACCAGTTGCGCCAACGTCTGCTGAACCGCCTTGAGCAGAGTGATCGGACCAATGCGGACGCCGCAGCTGCCCCCACTGGGCGGCAGGAAGCCGGGACCACGTTGGCCACCCTGGACTGGTCCTGGCTGCGCTTCGCCCCCCTCACGATGTCCAGCCTGGTTGCGGTGGGCGGGGTCGTCGGGGCCTTCACCCAGTTCGTCGGCGAGATCGGCATCGGGCCCTCCCGGATCGTCGAGTTCGGCGGCCTCGGTGCGGAGTTCGACACCGCCCCGCTGTGGCTGGGGATCTCGGTATTCGCCCTCCTGGTGCTGATGATCGCGGTACTGGGCTCGCTACTGATCTTCACCGAGGCGTGGTGGGGATTTCATCTGGTCCGTGAGCCCGGCGGCACCCTGCGGATCCGTCGGGGACTGCTGACCACACGCTCGGTGTCGCTGGAGGAACGCCGGTTGCGCGGGGTGGAGGTGGCTGAGCCACTGCTGATGCGCCTCGGGCGCGGCGCGCGGGTCACCGCCGTGGCGACCGGATTGGGCGGCGCCGGCGGTGAGGGTCGCAGCGCCCTGCTCCCGCCTGCCCCACTGCATGAGGCGCGTCGCGTCGCCGGCCTGATCCTGGCCGATGACCCCTCCCCCATCGACGCACAGCTTCACAAGCACCCACCCGCCGCGCTGCGCAGGCGGTTGGTCCGTGCGGTGCTACCGGTATTGCTGGGGGCCGTGGTGTTGTGGCTTGTGCCGGTGCTGGGGCTTGCTCCGGTGCCGGGCTGGGCGTGGTGGGCGATACTCGGCTTGCTGCCCTTGACGCTGCTGCTGGCACACGACGCGTATCGCAACCTCGGGCACGCCCTCACCGCACAGTACCTGTTCACTCGACACGGTGCGGGTTTGCGGAACACGGTCACGCTCACCCGCTCCGGAGTGATCGGCTGGACGGTGTCCCAGTCGCTGTTCCAGCGGCGCGCCGGCCTGGTTACCCTCACGGCCACCACCGCAGCGGGCAACGGTGCATACCACGTGATCGACGTCGGGAGTGCTGACGGCCTGGCAGTCGCCGAGCAGGCCGTGCCAGGACTGCTCGGGCCGTTCCTGCATCGCGACGAGGGCGCATTAGGCTCGCTCCCGTGAACGACCGTCTGGTATGGATCGACTGCGAGATGACCGGCCTGGACGTCGGCAAGGACGCGCTCATCGAGATCGCCGCGCTGGTGACCGACGGCGAGCTGCGGGTGCTCGGCAAGGGCGTCGACGTGGTGATCCATGCCGATGCCGCCGCGCTGGACGCGATGCCCGCCGTGGTGCGGGAGATGCACGCGAAGTCCGGCTTGACCGAGGCGGTGCGCCGGTCCACCACCAGCCTCGCCGAGGCCGAGAAGCAGGTGTTGGCCTATATCCGCCAATGGGTGCCCGAGCCCCGCTCAGCGCCGCTGGCCGGCAATTCGGTGGCGACCGACCGCAGTTTCATCGCCCGGGACATGGCCGAGCTCGATGAGTACCTGCACTATCGGATGGTCGACGTGTCCTCGATCAAAGAGCTGTGCCGACGCTGGTACCCGAGGGTGTACTACGCACAGCCGACCAAGGGGCTGGCACACCGGGCATTGGCCGACATCACCGAGTCGATCCGCGAGCTTGCCTATTACCGGCGCACGCTGTTTGTTCCCGCACCGGGTCCGAGCAGCGAGGACGCCCAGCGGGTGGCCAAGGAGCTCCAATCCCCGCCCGCGCCCCAGCATTAGAGTGACAGCATGAGCAGCGTCGAACTCCACTATGAACTCGCCGGGCCCTCCGATGCGCCGGTGCTGGTGCTGGGTGGGCCGCTGGGCAGCACGCTGGAAATCTGGGACCCGCAGGTCGAAGCGCTGACCGATCGGTTCCGGCTGCTGCGTTATGACCACCGCGGGCACGGCGGATCCCCGGTGCCGTCCGGGCCGTACACCGTGGCGGAGCTGGCCGGCGACGTGCTGGCGCTACTGGACCGGCTTGGTATTGAGCAGGCGTCGTACTGCGGGCTCTCGCTGGGCGGCATGGTCGGTATCCGCCTGGCCGCGCAGGCTCCGGACCGGCTGTCCTCGCTGGTGTTGTGCAGTGCCACCGCCCGCTTCGACGACGTCTCGCCGTATCTCGAACGGGCTGCTTCGGTGCGGTGGGTCGGCACGGCCGCGATCGCGTCGACGGTGGTCGACAACTGGTTCACCTCCGAATGGGCAGCCGAGCACCAGGCGGAAGTGGACCGGGTCACGAAGATGATCTCCGACACATCCGACGAGGGTTACTGTGCATGCTGCAGCGCCATCGCCAACTGGAGCGGCCGCAAGCTGCTCGGACGGATCCTCATGCCGACGCTGGTCATCGCCGGTGCCTACGACACGGTAACGCCGGTAACGCCGGATGCCCAGACCATTGCGGCGGGAATCGCGGGAGCGAAGCTCAAGGTCGTCGACGCAGCGCATGCGGTCACTGTCGAGCAGGCGCAGCAGGTCAACCGGCTACTCGCGATACACCTCAATTCGCTCCGCCGGTAAGCCACTGCGCCCACGGTACCTGCCAGTCACCGAAGCCGTCCCAGACTCGTAGGTCCGAGCCACCCGTGTTGGTATTGATGACGATGTCGCCCTTCTTCACCGTGTCGTAGAACCACTTGGCGTTCTCCGGTGAGAGATTGATGCAGCCGTGGCTGACATTGCTGTGCCCCTGCTGGCGGACCGACCAGGGGGCCGAGTGCACGAACTCACCGCCGTTGGAGATGCGGGTCGCCCATTTGACCTCGGTGACGTAGCCGCCCTCGGTGAGCTGGAGACCGAAGGTAGTGGAATCCATGACCTTGTTGGCGTGCCGGTCGGTGACCACATGTATCCCGTTGTTACTGGGGAAACGGGGGCTGCCCATGGAGATCGGCATGGTCCGGACCGTCTGGCCATTGATCTCCACAGTCATCTGGTGGGTGGCGCCGTCGGCTCGGGCGATGACGGAGTCACCGATCGTGAATTTGATGGTCCGGTCCTCCTCCCCGTACACCCCATTGCCAAGGTTCTTGCCGTAGACCTTGATATCCGCGGTGACCTGGGTGCCGGGCTCCCAGAATTCCTGAGGGCGCCAATGCACCTCTTTGTCGGAGTACCAGTAGAAGGCTCCTTCGACCTGTGGGGCCGTGGTCACGGTGATGGCGTCCTGCGCAGCTTTCTTGTCCGAGATCGGCTCATCGAAGTAGATCGCCAGTGGCTGTCCCACGCCGACCGTCTGCCCGTCCAGGGGGTTTACCGAGGGAAAGGTGACCGTGCGCGGCACGATGGTAGTGAACTTGGAGATCTGGGTCACCCGGTGATTGTCAGCGCCATTCGCACTCGCCGTGATCGTATAAGTTTGGCGGTAACCCAAGGGCTGGGTCGTGCGCCAGGTGAGGCCGTCCGGAGAGAGCTGGCCGGGAATCGAGTCTCCCTCCCCATTGGTCAGCGTGACCTGCTCGAACGTGCCCTCGGCGACGGTGACGGTGATCGGTTCCAGCGGTGAGACGGCAACCTCGTGATTCGCCGGATCGCTGGTGATCTGGGCGAGCGTGACCGGCGGTGGCGGCGACGGCACTGCGATCCCCTGGGCAGCGGCATCACCCACCGCGCATCCCGCCACCAGCAACACACCGAGCACGCCGCTGATGAGCGCCACCGGGGTGCTCCTGCTCAGCACCCGACCGGCCGTCACCCGATCCGCGTTTCTACACCCCACTGCGGTACGTAACATGCTCCAGCGTGCCATCCGGCTCCCCTGACCTACCGTCTCAGCGCTCCGATCATCCACCAGTGTGCCCGATCGGGGCGACATTTTGACCTTGTGAGTCACATCTGTTATCGAGCACGGTTGGGTTACCCAGGTTGGCGCGGTTGGGGTAGCAGGTTGCTCGGGGCTGATTCGAGCTCGCAGGGGCCTGCGTGCTAACGTTCCGAACGTCGCGCCGGTCGGGCGCCGACACCAGCGCCGCTAGCTCAACTGGCAGAGCAGCTGACTCTTAATCAGCGGGTTCGGGGTTCGAGTCCCTGGCGGCGCACCATCCCTGAACTGGGCAAACCGGTGGATCAAGATCTAGAATGTGGATCTTTGTCCATCGGGTTGTCCATTTTCGGCGTCTACACTGCTCCGTATGGCTCGCAGGAAGCAGACTCCGAAGGACCTCACCGGCATCCGCCAACGGGGTGCTACCTACCAGGTCCGGATCTCCGGCGGGATGGATCCGCTTACCGGTCGGCAGCTCGTACTCAGCGGCTCAGCCGACACCGAGGACGCCGCGATCATGCTCCGAGACCGGTTGCGCGCGCAGGTGCGGGACAACACGGCGGCCAAGACCAACGTCACCCTCGGCTACCTGCTCAACGAGTGGCTGTCCGGGCATCAGGTCGAGGAGACCACGCGCGCCAGCTACCGGCTGCTGATCGACGGCTTCATCCGTCCAGCCCTCGGCGACACTCCCCTGGGCCAGCTGTGCCGGTAGGGACCGCGCCCGTTCGAGC
>JBOHHD010000195.1:0-4002 GCA_050700515.1 Pseudonocardiaceae bacterium | reverse complement strand
GGTCGACCGGCGCGGTGATCCGGAGCACCCGATGCCCGGCGCCGACGTCGTCGCGGTGCCCTACGACTTCCGGCGCAGCATCGTGGAGGCGGCCGAGCGGCTGGACGCGGTGGTGTGCGCCCATCTGAACGGCGCCAGCGAGGCTGAGCGGCACAAGCGGGTCACCCTCGTGGCGCACTCGATGGGCGGGCTGGTTGCGCGGGTCTGGCTGGGCGTGCTGGGGCGCTGGCCCTGGTGCCGCACCCTGATCACCCTCGGGACTCCGCACCGCGGTGCGCCGAAAGCACTGAAATGGCTGGTCAACGGCGTGCCGTTGCGGCCAGGAACGACCGGGATGCTGCGCGGGTGGGAGTCGGTGGTGCAGCTGCTGCCGCGCTACCGGGCGGTCCGCGACCTGGCGGTCGCCGGCAAGGATGAGCCCGGCGCCGCGCTCTATCCACACGAGCTGCCCATCCCGTGGCTGGCCGAGCGGGCGAAAAAGGCTTACGACCTGCACGAGGAGATCGAGCAACGCTGCGGCGACCTCCCGCGTCGCGGCCCGAACACGGTGGCCTGCATCGGCTGGAGCCACCCGACCCTGAGCGCCGCATTCTGGCGCGCCGGGCTGCTGCGGGTGACGAAGAACCACCCGGACTGGTTGGGCCTGGACGGCTGGGAGCGCGACTTCGGCGACGGCACCGTGCCCAGCTTCTCCGCGTTGCCCCCCGAGCTGGACGACGACGAACACAGCCCGGTGCGCCTGGTGCAGCGCCACGTCCCGCTGGCGCACGCGGAGATCGTCGCGGATCTGCTGAACCGGCCGCGCGTCAAGGCCCC
This sequence comes from Pseudonocardiaceae bacterium, assembly GCA_050700515.1. GTDB lineage: Bacteria > Actinomycetota > Actinomycetes > Mycobacteriales > Pseudonocardiaceae. The sequence goes on along the minus strand of JBOHHD010000195.1, from coordinate 3,186 downwards.
ACCCAGCCAGGTCCACGGGCCGCGGAACAGCCTGCGCCCGGCTGCGCTCGGGCTGGATCTCGACGAGCTCCACGCCGCCGGGGCGCCGATCCGGGTCACCGCCGCGCTGCGCGAGGTCGACGCCGACGTCAGCGAGCAGCCGGTGAAGGCCCGGCTGCGCCCGGTCGGAGATCGGGTCGCTGGGCAGCCCGGCCGGGTGGATGTCCCGCTGAGCTGGGACGCCACGCAGGGCTGTCACACGGGTGAGCTGCCGGGCCGGCCGCCGGGGCTGTACGAGGTTCGGGTGTCAGCCCGGGAGGTGCCCCACGTCGGTGATCTCCTCGCCACGGACACGGTGGCGGTGGTCGAGGGTGAGTGAGTGGGCGCTGGGGGGTGAGCCGCTGGCGTTGGTGCGCTACGTGCGGCCGAGGGAGGTGGCCCGGCACGTAACGCTTCCCGGCGGATCGGGGGAGGCCAGGCTGACCCGGCTGCGGGCGGTGTACGCCGCGCTCGCCGAGAAGAAGATCGCCTACGCCTACGCCGAGCCGGGCGCCGAGGCCGGGCGGCAGGTGATCCGGCCTGCGGAGCAGGTGCTGTGGGCGCCCCGGCACGCCACCTGCCTGGACCTCGCGGTGGTGCTGGCCGGGGCCTGCCTCACCGCCGAGCTGCACCCGATCATCCTCGTGGTGGATCCGCCCGGGGGTGGCGTGGCGCATTCCTTGGTGCTGGTCCGGCTCGACCACGACCTGCGGCCCCGCGGCGACGGCCGGTTCGAGCTCGACGTCTGGCCGCGGGTTCCACCGGATCTGCTGGACGAGCTGCAACCGCGCATCGATGACCCCGATGACCCCGATGGCCCGGATGGCGACCTGGTGGCGGTCGACCCGGTCGGCCTGGCGGTGTCCTTGGGTACGACCAGCACCCGGGGTCTGGACGTGCAGCTGGCGGTGGCCATCGCGAACGGGGCGACCTACCTGGCCGGAGAGAACGGCGAGCCGGCGTGGACCTGGCGGGTGGGAGTGGACGTCGGCAGCGCGTGGCGCCGCACCGATCACGACGCGCCGGCCGTGCTCCCGGTGTCCGAGCCACTGCGGGAGCCGTACCGGAAGCCGGAAACCGCCGAGTCACCACTGCGGTTGCTGCGCGCCGAGTACGGGCTGGTGCCATTCCAGAGTCGCGACGAGCTGACCGTGCTGCGGGACTGGTGCCATCAGATCGGCACCGGGGACCGCACCGGGCTGGCTGTCGTCACCGGCATCGGCGGGTCGGGCAAGACCCGGTTGGTGCTGGAGCTCGCCGACCGGCTGCGCGCCGAGGGTTGGTACGCCGGCACCCTGCCCCAAGGCTCTGCTGGGGTCGACTGGCTGGCCGGTGTGGTGTCCCCGGTGCTGGTGGTCCTCGACTACGCCGACGGCCGGATCGACGACGCGATCGCGCTGTTCAAGGCGTTGCGAGCCCGCCGGGGACCACCCGCGGTGGTGGTGCTCACCGCCCGCGCCATCGACGGTGACTGGCTGGCCACCATCGTCGAGTTCCTCGACAGCGACGCCCACGTCTGCCGGCGCGAGCACATCGAACTACCCGACACCCACCCCGACTCGGTCGACATCTACCACCGCACCGTGGCCGCGCTCACCACCGACGCGGTGCAGCCGCCGACCGTGCCGCAGGGCATCCGGTGGACCACCCTGGACTACGTCCTGCTCGGCTGGATCGCCGCCCGAGGCGCCCCGACGCTGCCCACCACCCGTGGCGAGCTCTACGACCAGGTCCTCGACCACGAGCAGAACTACTGGTCCACCGTCTATCGGCGGGTGACCAGCTTCGATCCCGACCGAGCACTGATCCGGAAGGCGGCGGTCTGTGTCTCTTTGGTGTCGGCGTTCGAGAACGATGCCTATCGCGTCCTCACCGCCGTGGAGGAGCTGGCCGACAACGCCGCAGAACGCCTCGCCACCCGCCGCACCCTCGTCACCTGCCTTCGCCCGGCACCGGGCGAAGGGTTGGCGTTGCGCCCCGACCCGGTCGGTGATCACCTGCTCCTGCGCGAGCTCGGGGCCGATAAGGGCCTGCTCCTGCGGACCCTGGACGCCGGCGGCCAACCAGGATTGGAACGGGCCCTGATCACCCTCGTCCGAGCTGGCCAGAACGACCCGAACACGGCAACCCGGCTGATCACCACACTGCTCGACGCCGACCTCACCCGCTGGCCCAGTGTGCTGGCCATCGCCGCCACCCAGGGCGGCGCGGCCACATCCAGCCTGGAGGAGCTGGCAACCCGGCCCGAGACACCACTACCTCTGGACGAGCTCTCGGCCGCCCTGCCGTCCTCCTCCCTGGTGCTCTACCAGCTCGCCCTCATCATCGATCGATGCCGGCTCAATGCGGCCAGAACGGCCGGTATGGAACCGGCGAAGCTCGCCGAACTCCTGCAGCAGGTCAGCATGCGAGCCGGCAACGCCGGGGATCGGGTTGGGGAGCTGGCTTCGATCACCGAAGCCGTTGCCATCCGTCGGCAGCTAGCCGAGCTCAATCCTGTCGTGTTCCTCCCCGACCTCGCGACGTCACTGAACAACCTCTCCAACCAGCAGTCTCAGACCGGGCAGGCGGATGTTGCGGAGCCGTCTTGGTGTGCCGCGATCGACGCTATGGCCCATCCGGCAGCGCGAGCTGAGCTACGGGCGGCGTGGGCCCGCAGGCTCTCGGCGTCAGCGAGTCCCGAGCAGGCGTGGGACCAGCTTTGCAAAGCAGCCGCCGAGGCCGACTTGCCAGCGGCCGGTGACGGATCGCCCGACCGGACGTCGGTCATTCTGATCTCGCGAGCCCGGATCGCCATACGGTCGTTGGTCGGGGACTTCGGATCGACGGCGGCTGCCGAGGGGCTTCCGGTCTGGGCGAGCGCGCCTCTCCTCGATTCGCAGATCGAGCTGGTCAACGCTTACGGTCGGGCAGACGGCTGGCCCGCCACTCAGAGGGTGCTGGACGGGCACCGCGAGAGCCTTACGTCCCCAGAGTTCCGCACCGCAGTGCACGCCCTCGCCGGCCTTGACCCCGCCAACCCCGTCGCAGGCAATCTGCTGCGGTTGCTCGACGAGATCGACGAACTAGGCATCGAGGAAGTCTTTCAGCGGCGCAGCGCCGACCACAATCGCCGTGCCCTGCTCGCCGCGTGGATCAACACGCCGACCTGGTCGGAGTCCTTCGACT
>JBOHHD010000194.1:0-6314 GCA_050700515.1 Pseudonocardiaceae bacterium | reverse complement strand
GGTGGCGGCGCTGGCCACCGCGCCACTTCCGGTCCAGCCCTCGATCACGGCCACCCCCCGCTATCGGCGGTTGGTCGAGGAATTCGGGCTCACCGCCCAGCAACAGCTCACCTGCGGCTGCCATGTTCATGTGGAGATCGACTCCGCCGAGGAGGGCGTCGCCATCCTGGACCGCATCCGAGGGTGGTTGCCCCCGCTGCTTGCGCTGAGTGCCAACTCACCGTTCTGGCAGGGCGCGGATACCGGCTATGCCAGTTTCCGGTCGCAGGTCTGGGCTCGCTGGCCCTCGGCGGGGTCCACCGAGGTGTTCGGATCCGCGGAGGCATATCACGCCACGGTTCAGACGATGATCGACTCGGGGACGATCCTGGACGAGGGCATGGTCTACTTCGACGCGCGGCTGTCGCGACAGCACCCGACCCTGGAGGTACGCGTCGCCGATGTCTGCCTGCTCCCGGATGACGCGGTGCTGCTGGCGGCGTTGGTCCGGGGGTTGGCCGACACCGCGGCGCGGGCGTGGCGGGCCGGCGAGCCGCCGACTCCGCTGCGGGTGGAGCTGCTCCGTCTCGCCGCATGGCGGGCCGGCCGCTCCGGGCTCGACGGCGACCTGCTCGGCCCCACCGGCAAGCCGGTGTCTCCTGCAGAGATCGTGCGGGCGTTGATCCAGCACGTCAGTCCGGCGTTGGATGAGTCCGGTGACCTCGACGTCGTCGAGGAACTCGCGACCACGCTGCTCCAGCGTGGCAACGGCGCAAACATCCAACGAGATGTTTACCGGAAAACGGGCCACCTCCCCGACGTGGTCAAGTCCGCTGTGCAATCCACTGGGTGCCCCTGATGACGCTGATTGCGCGCACCCTCACCGCGCGATTCGTCGACTGATCGCCTCGGCTGGGACAGCGACCAGGCAAACCCATAGGAATGAACTGATCATGACCAGCATCGCCCCAATTACCCATAGTCCGTCACCGTCGGGATCGGTTGCGCCGATGATCGAGATACAGAGTGTCAAGACGGTGGGAATGACCAATACAGCCGCCCAGGCGCAGCGACGCCACCCGGCCACCCCCGCCAGCACACCCACAATCAGGACCAGCATAAGGCCGGATGCCTGCCAAGGTTCGTACGGGCTTTCAGCGGAACCTTGGGCGTCGAACTCCCGGTAACGATTCCACGCCGTCCATACCAGGTAGCTCGCCGCCGTAGCCACCGCCAGCACGGCCACGACCATCACCCGTCGGGCAGGCGGCCGATCATCTGTCAGCATGGGACCAAGTATGCAGCCGGCCAGGAGCGCAGGAACGCGATTTCAGGAAATTTCAGGGCTGGTGGCGATGGGCAGGTAACCGTATTCGGTCGGATACCGGTCGTCGGTGGTCATCCCTGGGCATCCGGAGCGCAGGTTCTCGCAACGGAAGCGTTCTCCGCCATTGAGGTGAAGATCCAGCCGTGAGGTGTAGTGCCAGCTGAACAGATTTCCGCTCTCCGCCGGGTCGACCTCGGTGTCTATTGGGTCGTGTTGCCAACGGGTGGTGAGCAGCCGGGCGTCAGCACTGCGGTCGGCGCGCAGGTATTTGTCGAACCAGGCAGTGGTGTACCAGGCCGACAGGTCGATGCCGCGCAGCGTCGCCGGAAAGGCCGGAGTTGCCAGATAGGACCACTCGAAGTGCGTACCACCGCGGATCACGATGAGGCCGGTGTCCACACCGGCCACCGAATACCCGTGCGAGTCCCGCGCCTTCGCATCCGGATCGGGCGGCGCCGGGAAGGGAATCGGGGTGAAGATGTAGTCCGCAGTGATGCCCAGCGCGGGTACCCGCAGCCGGGGTGCCGGAAGTTGTCCGCCGGCCAGGCAGTTCGCCGGAAAGTTCTGCTGAACGACGAGGTCGGTGGTGCCGACCGGGAAGAACAACTGCTGGGTGGGCAGGGTCGGGTCGCAGAGGTCGTCCCAGGCGACCACCGCGCCGACCCTCGGGTCCTGCTGCCCGACCCAACTCACCCCGCTGGCGCCGTAGGAGTGCCCGGCCAACCCCACCGGTGCGGCGTGGTCGACCAGATGCCAGAACGGGTTGAACGCGGTGCGGCCCTGCTGGTCCGCACAGTGGCTGGCCCCTGACCGGGACGGCCGAGGGCAGTAGGCGTCCTCCGGGGTGGACAGCAGGAAGTCGATGCCGTCCTGGGTGCCGTCGAAGAAGGTCTCCCCGGTCGCCTGCTGGGGCTGCCCGGACAGGAAATCCGGCCCGGCACCGAAGGTGTCCGACCGGCCCTGGGACTGGTTGTCGACAGTGAGCACCAGATACCCGGCTTTGGCCAGCACCTGCGCCGCCCACCAGTAGAGCGGCTCCGACGCCTGCACCGAACCCGGAGTGATCACCACACCGGTCCGCCGCGCCGGGCCGGCGCGGGTGGCCCAGACGTGACCGGAGATCGACGCGCCGTTGCGCGCGGTGTAGAGCACCGGCTCCACCAGCCCATGACCGTCCTGTGCCCACCGGCTCAGCCGCACGTCCCCGGCGCAGTACGGGGCACCGGTGCCGCAGAGGTTGGTCACGTACAGCCGGTCGGGATCAGCGGGCGTCTGGACGCCCTCGCCCGCGGCTCGCTCCAGCTCGGCCAGCAGCAGCTGTTGGTACTGCGGCGTCATGTGGTCGCGGGAGCGCTCCTGCGACTTCGCGGCGTTATGGGCTGCCCGTTCGGGACTGTAGTCCCCGGAGGGGGCCGCGAACGCCGCCGACGCGGGCACCATGGCCGCCACGATCGCCAACCCCATCACCAGCACCAGCACCCTCATCGGGCCGCCACCTCCACGAGTCTTGTGACGTGTGCCACCCGGCTACGACGATGGCGCCGCACTCGGGTCTGTAACTGAAGGTCATCATCCTGGCACGAGCTGCTGAACCGAGGTGAGCCCATTGCGTGACCATGCTCAATCGGCCGGGAACCGCTCCCGGCGATTCCGCCACCCCGCCGGTACGCGCCGGTACGCGCCGGTACGCGCCGGTACGCCCTGCTGACGGCGGTACTCACCGCGGTGGCGTTGGTGGCGGGGGTGGATGCGCAGGCTGCGCCCGTGGTGCGGGTGGTGCCCTTCGAAACCCGGGCGGTGGACGGGACGGCGCTGCGTGGCGATGTCTACCTGCCCGAGGCCGGTGCTCCGGTGGGCACGGTGCTGCAGTTGAGTCCTTACTGGAACACCCTCAACGGCCCCGGTGAGCTACAGGCCGACAACCCAGCGGTGTGGCCCTTCGTCGAGGCGGGTTTCGCGGTGGCGCTGGTGAACCTGCGTGGAACGGGGGAGAGCGATGGCTGCTTCCAGTGGGGCTCGCGGCTGGACTGGAGCGACGCATCGACGGTCGTGACGGCGCTCGCGGCGCAGCCGTGGAGCAACGGCAATGTCGGCATGTACGGGACGAGCTATGAGGGGTGGACCCAGTTCATGGCGATGGCGGATCCGCCCGCGTCGCTCAAGGCCGTGGTGCCGATCAGCGGCGTGATCGATGTCTGGAGCCTGCTGACCCGCCAGGGGGCACCGATCTCGATCGGACCGGTGGCCTCGACCCAGTTCGGGGTTGCCACGAGCTTCGTCGACGTGGAGCCTGCGGTGCTCGACCATGCCCAGTGCTCCGACTACGTCCCGCATCTGCGGGAAGGCGGGGAACTCTTCACCACCGGTGACCGCACGCCCTACTACCAGGAGCGGGACCTGCGCCCGTTCCTCACGGACACCGAGGTGCCCGTGCTGCTGACCAACGGTCTGCGTTACCTTGAGGAGGGCCACACCCGTGGCGGACAACTTCTCCGCTGACCTCACCGTGTCCAGCAACCTGCCTGGCGGGAACCTGGTCGCCACCCTCTACCACACCTCGGGCCCGGGGTAGCTGTCCCGAGCTGGTGAGCGGGGTCGAGGACGCCGGACGGATCCAGCTCGACCTCACCCACTGGGCACAGCCCGGTGCCAGCCGACCCTTCCCGACCGGCACGCCCACCAGGGTGACCGCAGAGAGCCTGCCGTTGGCCACCGTGATTCCCGCCGGTCACCGCCTCGTCCTGGCGATCGGCGCGACCTCACCGGAAATCCTGCCCGATCCCCACAAACCGAGGATCACGATCACCACCGACGACCAGCTGCCCGGCTCACTCTCGTTGCCGGTGGTCGCCGGAAAGCTCCGGTTCCGCTGACCGGCACCGGAGAGTCGATACTGTAGCTGTTGCGAAATCCTCGTTAGTGGGCCGGAAAACACGATTGTGTAGACCCCTACGATCAAGAACATGGCGTCCCGGCGGTTGTGGCGGTGGCTTCGCCGCCTCGTGCTCTATCCGTTCCTCGCGCTCGTACTCGCCATTGTCGGTGGGGTCACGTTCTATGAACTGACGCTCTACCGGTCCTCGCCCGCCCATGACGGCGTGCTCGCGCTCACCGGTGCGACCGTCCTGGTCGGCCCCGGCCTGGAACCGGTGGCGGGTGCGACGGTCCTCGTCGAGGACGGGGTGATCACCCAGGTCGGCACCGAGGTCGCCGTACCCCCCGATGCCCAGACCATCGACCTGGCCGGACACACGATCCTGCCCGGTCTGATCGATTCCCATATCCATTTCGCCGCACCCGAAAGGGAACGCGGCCAGGACCCCGGCGTGCTCACCGTCCCCAGGCTCGTCGTGGACTGGGTGCGTGCGTTCCCCGCGTACCGGCGTGACTTCCTCGCCCACGGGGTGACGTCGGTGCGGAGCATGGGGGACGAGTACCCCTGGATCAACGACGTACGGCGCTCGGTCGCCGAGGGCGAGTTCGAGGGGCCGCGCTTCTTCGTCGCCGGGCCCCTGTTCGGCACCCGTGGGGGCCACCCGGTCGTGACGATCGGTGTAGACCCGGAGTCCGGCACCGTCCGGATTCCGGAGTCGCCGACGCAGGCCCGGCAGATGGTGCGCGAACTGGTGACCGGTGACGACCCGGTCGACCTGATCAAGGTGGTGCAGGAGCGTGGTGACCCCACCCGCCTCGCACTCGAGCCGATCGATCCGCAGATCCTGCAGGCGATCGTGGCCGAGGCACACTCCCATGGCGTGCGGGTCTTCGCCCACTGGGGAACCTTCGAGGACCTGCGTGGCGTACTCGCCGCCGGGGTCGACGGCCTGGACCACCTCGAGCCCCGCGGTGCCGGTCACGGCTGGCCCGACGGAGTCATGGAGACCATCATCGAGCGCGGTATCACCCTCGCCCCGACCCTGGCCGTCACCGAGGTGGCACTTCCCGCCGACGTGCACAGCGACCTGCGGGACCGGCTGCGTGAGTTCCACGAAGCCGGCGGTCGGGTGATCGCGGGAAGCGACACCGGCGTGCCGGGGATGTTCTCCGGTGCGGGACTGATCCGCGAGCTGGAGCTGCTGGTCGACGCGGGGCTGAGTCCCCAGGAGGCCCTGATCGCCGCGACGTCCACCGCCGCGGAGGCGCTGCGGGCCGACCACGTGGGCACGATTTCCCCCGGCCGGGCCGCCGATCTGCTCATCATCGAAGGAGATCCGCTCGCGAACATCACAGCGGTGCGGTCGGTGCAGTTGGTGCTGCGCGATGGCCGGATCGTGGTCGACAACCGCTGAACGGATTCCGCGAGTGACGCAGCCGAGTTCACCACCAGGGTCGTCCTGCACCCCGGCCGGCGGCGACTGCCCTTCGGCGACCGGCTGGGTCGCACTCCCCGCATCCGACCTGTGGAGTCGACGGCAATGCACGAGTGTCTTCCAGTCACGCCGCCGCGCGGTCGATGACGGTCAGGCGGAGCGCAGCAGCGGGCTGAGTCGCTGCTGGAGTTCCTCGACGGCCTCGCCGTGCTGCCGGGTGGTGGCGACGTGCAGGCGACGCAGGTTCTCGGTCAGCATCGCGGAACGTACTCCACCACCGAGGTCGAGCACCTGCCGGCCGAGGGCAATTCCTTCGTCCCGGTCACCGTGCAGCAACTCCAGCGTCGCCAGCCTGGCGGTACCCGTGGCCTGGCGGACCTGCGACAGGGGACCTGCATCAGTCAGGGCGGACCGCAGCTGGCTGATCGCCGCCGGAGCCACGGCCCGGTCACGTAAACCCGCATCGAACAACGCAATGCCGTTGACGAACGCGATATCGGCGAGGCTGGCCCCCTGGAAGGTGTTCTGTCGGAGGCCATCAGCCGGCTGGTGGTCGGCGAAGTGGTCCTCGGCGGCCGCTATCGCGCGTCGGCAGTCGCTGACCCGCCCGGTGGTGCCGAGCACGTCGGCGTGCACAGCGCTCATGTACGCCCGGCCGGTGCCGGCCACCCGGTCGGCCCGTACCTGCGCCAGCTCAA
>JBOHHD010000193.1:0-6090 GCA_050700515.1 Pseudonocardiaceae bacterium | reverse complement strand
ACTCTTCCAGTCCCTGTCCAAGCCGGTCACGAAAGCCGTTGACTGGATAGTTGGCAAGATCGCCGCATTCGGTAAGAAGATCTGGGCCAAGATCAAGGCTCCTGGCAAGAAGCTCAAAGACAAGCTGCAGGATCGCTTCCGCGGCAAAGATAAAAGTGGTGTCGACAAACGAACGGATGATGCCAAACGTCATGCGCTCGACGCCGGTCTCGATGAGGCTGATGCGCTGGTACGCCAGCGTATGCCGCGCGAGGACATAGAGCAGCGCCTTCCCGCGATTAAGGGGAAGCACGGAATGCAGTCCCTGCGGTTGGTCATCACCGGACACCGCCAACACGACGATATCGTGCACGTCACCGGCCGGGTCAACCCTGTCGGGAAGCGTGTGGACGCCCCCGTTCCCGGCCTCTATGAGAGTGTTGATCCGAACGAGAAGGAACGGGAGAGTTTCAGGTTTAGTGGTGCGAAGGTAAAGCGCCTGGGTGCGGATTCGATTCAAATGAGGACTGATGTGCAGTACCTCGTAGATAAGAATATCAAGGGAAACGGTTATGTTACCAACGTGTTCCAGTTGGACGGCCATGCGATGACGATGGAAGAGCATTTCCTTGATGCCATACCCGCCGTCAAGCGTTGGATCACTGCACCGGATAAACCGTTGGTGGTGGGTCAAGGGACCCCGCTGGTCACCTACGTCAATCTGCGCCAAATGCGAAAATTCGAGGAACTTGCGGGAAACGACGCAGTGAAGGCGGTGAAGCAGGAGTTGCGGCGACAGGGGTTACCCGGACGCATCGATGCCGCTGAAGAGGCCAAGATACGTAAGGGCCAAGGCCTCTATGGGAAGCTGAAGCGCGTCACCCTGGACACGGTGGAGAATCTGCATGCATTGCTACAGTTGCACCAGGAGTTGAACCTGCGTCCGGGGGTGGACGTCAACGAAGCGATCATGCATACCCACTCCGTACAGTACGTGAGCACGATCATCATTCAGGCTGGCGGACGGATCAAATCGGCGACGGTAGGGCCAGGCACCACGAAGGCCTTGGGGAGTCTGATGGGGTTCCGCGAGAAGAGCGCTACTCCGGCACGAAGACAGGAAGTTCGTGACTACCATGAGTCACTGCTCGTTGACTTCGGTGTCACGCGGCAGACTCCCATCCTGATGGGCTTCAATGTGGACCTCCAGATTGACCCCTTCCACTCGACCGGCGCAAGCTGACACCATCGGCAGGAGACCTCTGATGCGGCTGACCGAAATCGCGTTTGTACTGGGGGTGGAGAGTGGCGATTTCGTCGATATCGACGAAGGCTCCATACGAGAGTTCGATCGGTGGGACGAATTCGCTGCGAGCGTCCGCAGCAGCCTCCGAGGAGAGGTGTCGGTCACGGTCCGGGAGTCTCCTCCTGAGTCGCTTGACGGGCTTCTCGTCGTCTGCGAGGAATCGATGATCGATGAGATCGCGAATCGACTTGCCATCGATGCGGACAGAGTCTGCCCGCACGTGTTCATGCTCAACATGAAGCGTGGCCCGAGGGAAGCTGATCGAATCGGTCGACTGGGGGTGGCGGGTGCGATTCTCGCTACGCGTTACGTCATGTGGTTGACCGAACGGGATGATGATTTCGGTAGTGGCGTTTTCGGGCTTCGTGACGTGGCGGATATCATCGGTGCTCATTGCGCAGATTCGGAGTACCTTGCGACACCACAGTATTGCTTGATCGGAGCGGAGGACAGATATCACAGCCTGCCCGAACTGCTCGCCGCGTATCTCATGGGTTATGCAGAGATCACTGATCCATCGTTCCAGGATTGAGGACCGACGTTTCAGCGAATCCGGTTAATCGGCCGGTCTCGGCTAGCCTCGTGCTTTCGTCATGATCGTGTTGCGATCTTCGGGTGTTGATGTTGGTGGGGGTCGGGTGGGCTGGTGGGGTCCCGACCCTGTGTGTTGGCCGGCGCTCCGGGTCCCAGATCGCCGGCCCCATCGCCACCGAGCACGATTGCGACCGCCATGTCCCCCACCATCTTGCCCGGGTCATGCACCGCCAGGGCCCAGCCCCACCGAGAGCCTGGTGCTCAGCCCACTGCGTCGGGCGGTCTCCACCAACAAGGCCCCATCCACATGCGACACCAATGACGTCACCAACGATCACTGACAATCACGGCCCGCCAGGCTTACCATTCACCTGCGAAGTGCCTCTCCACTCGGTCGATCAGAGTCCTGAACAACTCCGATCCCACCCTGTTGAGCAGGCACTTTCGCGTATCCAAACACCGCATGCCGCCCACAAGATCAACTACTGTGACAGCCCCAGGTCAATCACTTCACAGATCTTAGTGGCTGACACGCGCGGGTCGAGACGGCTGGCGGTGCCGTCGCGGCGGGTGGGTGGCATGCTCTGGCCGATGCGGATGAGTTTCACCCCCGACCAACAAGGCGCCTTCCACGCCCGCCGGGAGGAGGTGCTGACGGACTTCGTGGCGTGGCTGGCCGCATCGGACGTCACCGGAGCCGATGCCGGGGACGCCAGGGTGGCGCTGGACTGGAAGTGGGGCTACCAGGACGGTCGGCTCGGCCGGTGGACGGTCGCCGACCTGGAGGAGTTCCTGCTGGAGTGGTGCCCGCGCAAACTGTCCGTGCCACCCGCGGAATGCGGCGGTATCCCCACCTCGATCCGGGCGTTCATGACTTTCCTGGCGGCCCGCGGACTGCTCGCGCCGGGCAGCGCCGCCCTCTCGCAGCTGCAGCGTTGCTGCGAGCGCAACGTCTCGAATTTCGTCACAAAGATGGGTGACCCAGCGAACTACGGGATGGCCAAGGGTCTTTTCGCGCGCGCAGGCGGTCTGGAACCCGGTATGGACCTCGATGACGAGGACGCGGTCGCCGCCCTGATGGAGCGCATGGAGGGGCTGGAGCCGGAAGGTGACCCGGACGCCAGGATCACCAATCTGCTGGCGCAGCTGGCCGAGAGCACGAGACCGGAGCCGCCGACCCTCACCGTCGGCCCCGTCCCCTCACCGCACCCCGATGAGCGGCGGGAATCGGCCGCGGCCGCGCCGGCGCTGCTCCAGCTGCAGCAGCTGTGGGAGTTCTGCGCGGCGCCGGGGCGCCAGCTGACCCAGAAGGGAAACCTGCGGCTGGCCGACGCCCGGCACCTGGTGGACGCACTCGGCACCGGAGACACGCCCGACGCCCAGATCGGCGATTACCAGCGCACTCTGCGCTCGGTCGAGGACCTGCCGTACCTCAGCTGGCTGATGCAGCTGGCGATCGACGCTCGGGTGCTGCGGCGCCACCGGGGCCGATTGGTGGCCGTGGCCCGTTGGCACGAGTTATCCCCGGTGCAGGTTCTCGACCGGTTGGTCGACGCGGCCGTCGAGGCGGGTCTGTCCCGCATCGTGTCGCGCTACTTCACCGTGCTGGAAAACGTCCATGACTTCGTCGACGAGGGCGCCGGCCGATTGCTCGCCGAGCTGCTCGACTGGCGGGCGGCGGACAAGCCGCTGCCCATCGACGAACTCGCCGAGCTGATGGTTCACGGCGTCACCCGGGCATTCTCGGGTCTGGAGGATTTCCACCTCGTTCTCGTGCGCCGCTGGGTCCGCAATCAGCTCAACCGGTTAAGGGCACTCGGCGTGGTCACCCTCCGAGATGTGCAAAAGGTTTCCAACAAGTGGGGGGAAGTAACCGAAGAGGGTGGCATCGCCGAGCTCACCGCGGCCGGGGTCCCCGTGGCGGTCCGGATCGCCGAGAAACTCGGCATCATTGTGCTCACCCGACCGGACCCGACGACCGCGACAGCCCGCGAGCTCGTGGCGTTGATGGGTCGTCTCCAACCGCCGGACTGGCTTGCCGATTGCCGTGCCTGGGTGGCGCACCACGGTGCCGACCCGGCGGCGCGGGAGATCGTCAGCGTGCTGAACGAAGCCGGGACACCGGCGCCGATCGCGTTCGCCGTCCTCACCCAGCTCGAAGAGCTGCTCGGCGAGCACGCCGTCCCGGCCGTTGAGACCATGCTCGGCGGACCGTACGACAGTTTCGCCCTGCACTGGCTGGTGAGTGCCGGAGCGCTGGATCCCGCCGGGGTGGAGCCGGAGCGGTTGCTGGGTGTCGCGATCGAGCTGCTGGCAGTGGCCTACGAGGTGGGTGGTCCCGAACAGCTGCTCGACTCGCTGGTTGCCGGACACCCGGATCGAGATGCCCAGCTGGTGTTGATGGAACGGCTCTGGCGTGCCGACCATCCCCGGGTCGCGCAGCTACTGGAAGCGATCGGCGGGCATCATCCCGACCAGCGGGTGGCCAAGGCGGCCCGTAAGTCTCTGCTGCGACACCGCAGCTGGCTGGCCGGTCGCCGGTGAAGATGCCTGACTTGCCCGATCGGGCAGCACCCGCTGCCCGCAGGGCGGTGCGTGGAAGGCTGGCCGTCGGGGGGTGCGGGTGTGAGGGTGAGAAGGCCAGGCTCTTGTCGAGGGAGATGTGATGCGATCTCACAGCCATGACGTGGAGGAAGGTCGAGAGCTGCGGCCCAAGGCGGACCGAATCGAGACCGACGACACCAACCTGATGTACCGGGCGGCGGCAGCGGGCCGGACCGACGTACTGGGTCCGGCCGGCCTGCTGGGTCTACAGCGGGCGGTGGGCAACGCCGGAGTGGCCGGGATGGTCGAGGAGGAGCGTTCACCCGTGCTCGACGTCGTGGGCTCGGGTGGAGGCGCGCCGCTGGACCGGGACACGCGCACGGATATGGAGTCCCGCCTCGGGCATGACTTCGGCGATGTGCGGGTGCACACCGATTCCCGGGCACATGAGTCGGCCACGGCGGTGAACGCGCACGCCTACACCGTCGGCTCGAACATCGTCTTCCAGCGGGACCGGTACGACCCGGGCTCGACCGACGGGCGCACGATGCTGGCCCACGAGCTCACTCACGTGATACAGCAGCGCAGTGGACCGGTGGAGGGTACCCCGGCCGGTGGGGGAATTCAGGTCAGCGACCCGTCGGACCGTTTCGAGCGTGAAGCGGTCGGCAACGCCGAGCGCGCCATGTCCACCCCTGCACCGGTCGCGGCGGCCCCGTCGGGGCCCGCGGCGGTGCAGCGTCAGGAGGACGAGGACGAGCAGCCCGAGGACGCGGCCGTCCAAAGTTCCTCCGTCCAGCGCGCTGAGGGCGATGAAGAGGAAGCGGAGGAGACCGCGCCGGCCTGATCGGCGAAGGTCAGCAGCTCTTGGTCAGCGCGGCCGCGAGATGCTCTCGGCCGGGAATCTCCAGCTTGCGGTAGATGTGGCCGAGGTGGCTCTCGACGGTCTTGCGGGTCACGTGCAGCTGATGGGCGATCTGCGGGTTGGACATCCCCTGGGCCGCGTGGTCGGCAACCCGTCGCTCACTGGCAGTCAGCGCGGCGACTCCGCTGCGCGCGCTCCGGCGCGGTCGAAGGCCCAGGGTGTTGAGCTCCTGGCGGGTCCGGGTGGCCAGCGGGACGGCACTGAACTGGTCGGCGAGTTCCAAGGCGCGGTAGAGCGGGGCCTGCGCCGCCGCGAACTCGCCACAGCGTCGGTGCGCGGCTCCGAGCTCGTGCAGCGCGTGAGCGTACTCCAGCCGCGCCGGGGAGCGCGCCAGCACCGACACCGCCTCCGCGAGCAGCGTGCGCCCTTCGGTGCCGCCCGCGACGACCCCGGCGGTGGTGAGGGTGGCGCCGAGCTGACGGGGTGCGTGGATGGCTCGCAACTCGTCCAGCGCCGCGTGCAGCAACCGTTGTGCCTCGTGGTGGTGACCCAGGTGATGGGCCGCGAGACCACCGAGACGACGCCAGTCGAAGCCGCGGGCAGGCACGAACCCGAAGTCGTCCTGGATCCGTGCCCCCGCCGCCCGGGCATCGGCCAGCGCCCGAGCGGAATCACCGTTGGCCAGCGCGACGGCGGCGCGCGCCTCCAGCAGCAGTGCGTGCTCGGCCCGGGACGGGTCGCCCCGCTCGCCGAGGACGATCGCCTGGGTGGCGGCCTGCAGGTCGCCCCGCTCCAGATGGGACAGTGCCAGGACAGGGATGCTCCGTGACGAAGGTGCCCAGCCGTCGTGGTAGGTCCGCAA
>JBOHHD010000192.1:0-2671 GCA_050700515.1 Pseudonocardiaceae bacterium | reverse complement strand
CTGGGGGGTGCCTTGGCCCTCATCGTCGCCGCCCGTCGCGAAGTTGTAGCCGCGCTGACCGTTGCCGGGATCGGCATCGTGGAGCCGGTCAACCCGGCGCTTCCCGCCCATGTCGAGGCGGCTCCCGGACTGCGCTGCCCATGGTTGGGAATCTACGGCGCCCATGATGTGCCCCCGGATGAGGTGCACAAGCTCCAGCATGCGGTCCAGACCGCCCAGGTGGCCACCGATCTGGTGCACGTCACCTGTCGCATGCGCACCGGTCAGTCGGCCACCGTCGAAGCCTGGACGCGCACGCTGAACTGGTTCGACTCTCATCTACGGTGAACTCCCGGCTACGGTGAGTCGGAGTTTGCGTCCTCATCGGCATCGGCCGGTCCGGTGGCATCTGACAGGGTGAGGCGGCGGATAGTTTCCGGGGCACGGTGGGCGAACTGCCCGGTTACCTGGAGAAGGCCCGCACCTCCCTGGGTGAGGTGAGTACGGTCCTGCGGCGATGGTCGAACGATCTGTCCTCGATGAAGCGGACCGCGGCGCAGTACGAGCAGGCGGCAGCTCAGGCGACATCAAAGGATCATGCGTTCCCGGTGTGGTCGGCGTTGGGAGCGCAAACGCCTCCAACAGCCCAACGGATGACCGATAAGAGCCACGGTGGCGAGGGCTCGGGGCAAGCCGGCGACACCGAATCTGGGTGATGCGCTAGGAACGGGGTATGAGCCGGTCCCGAATCCTGTGGCAACCCGACGCCGCCACCGTCGCCCGATCCCGGATGACCGCGTTCCGGGAGTGGCTCGCCGACAGTCGGGGGATAAAGCTGGCCGACTACGACGCGCTGTGGCACTGGTCGGTAACCGACCTGGAGGGGTTCTGGAGGGCATTCACGCAGTTCGCGGCGGTCCGGTTCCACCTGAAGCCGCAACAGATCCTCGCCTACCCCTCCATGCCCGCCGACCCCGCAGCGCCGCAGTGGTTTCCTGGCGCGACACTGAACTACGCCGAGCATGCGCTGCTGCCGGGGTCCGGCACGGGCTCCGTACCCGGCAAGGGTGAGGACGACCTGGCGGTGATCTATCGCCGTGAGGATGGCCCGCGCGAGCAGTACAGCTACGGCCGGCTGCGCCGGCGGGTGGCCGCGGCCCGCTCGGCGCTGGTGGCGCTGGGGGTCCGCCGGGGGGACCGGGTGGCCGCGCTGGCCCCGAACTCCCCGGACACCCTGGTGGCCTTTCTCGCGACGGCGAGCCTGGGGGCGATCTGGTCGTCCTGTTCCCCGGACT
Source organism: Pseudonocardiaceae bacterium (assembly GCA_050700515.1). Lineage (GTDB taxonomy): Bacteria > Actinomycetota > Actinomycetes > Mycobacteriales > Pseudonocardiaceae. The sequence continues at coordinate 1,397 of JBOHHD010000192.1, read as the reverse complement.
TCGGGCCGCGCGCCGTCGCCGACCGGTTCGTCCAGATCGAGCCCACCGTGCTGCTCGCGGTCGACGGCTACGTCTACGGTGGCAAGTCCTACGACATCCGCTCCACGGTGGATGCCCTGCGGACGCGGCTCCCGGTCGTGCCGCCGACACGGTGGCAGGAGCTGCTCGCCGAGCACGCGGACGCGGCGTTGACATTCGAGGCTGTCGACTTCGGCCACCCGCTGTGGGTGCTCTACTCCTCGGGCACCACCGGAGCGCCCAAGGCCATCGTGCAGGGCCACGGCGGGATTGTGGTGGAGCACCTGAAGATGCTGGCGTTGCAGTCCGATCTAGGGCCGGGTGATCGATTCTTCTGGTTCACCACCACCGGCTGGATGATGTGGAACTACCTGGTCAGCGGCCTGCTGGTCGGCGCGACGATCGTGCTCTACGACGGCAGCCCGGCACACCCGGACCTCGGCGCGCTGTGGCGGCTGGCCGAGCAGGAGGCCGTCAACTACTTCGGTACGTCCGCCCCCTTCATCCAGTCCTGCCTCAAGGCGGGTCTGCGCCCGGGTCGGGATCAGGACCTCGCCGCACTGCGGGCGATCGGTTCGACCGGAGCGCCCCTGTCCCCCGAGGGGTTCCGCTGGCTCGCCGAGGAGGTCGGCCCCGAGGTGCAGATCTGCTCGGTGTCCGGGGGCACCGACCTGTGTACCGCCTTCGTCTGCTCCGCACCCGATGTTCCGGTCTGGGAGGGGGAGATCTCCTGCCGGGCGCTCGGGGCCGCAGTGGTCGCTCTGGACGAGGCGGGCGTGGAGTGCCACGACGAGGTGGGTGAGCTGGTGATCACCCAGCCGATGCCGTCGATGCCGGTGTTCTTCTGGAACGACCCGGAGGGCGTGCGGCTGCGCGAGGCGTACTTCGCCATGTACCCGGGCCGGTGGCGCCACGGTGACTGGATCCGGATCACCCCACGCGGCTCTTGTGTGATCTACGGCCGCTCCGACGCCACCCTCAACCGGGGCGGGGTGCGGATGGGCACCGCGGAGTTCTACGCCGTGGTCGAGGCCCTCGACGAGGTGCTCGACTCTCTGGTCATCGACACCTCCGGAGACGTCGAAGAGGGCGAACTGCTCTGCTTCCTGGTCCTGGCTCCCGGCTCGTCGCTGGCCGACGTGGAACCGCGACTGCGTGCCACGCTGCGGACCCAGCTCTCCCCCCGGCACGTGCCCGACCGCTTCCTCGTCATCGACGAGATACCCCGCACCCTCAACGGCAAGAAGTGCGAGGTGCCGGTCAAGAAGATCCTGGCGGGTGCGGACCCGGCCACCGTCGTCAACCCGGGCGCGCTGCGCAATCCGGATGCTATTTTGGCGCTTCGCGCCCCGTGAGTGGCATTCGGTGCTATAGCACTG
>JBOHHD010000191.1:0-5695 GCA_050700515.1 Pseudonocardiaceae bacterium | reverse complement strand
GGGGGAGCAGGATGCTGCCGGTCGATGCCTCGGTGGGTGGGGGGTAGAGGTCGCGCAGCCAGTAGGCGATCCGTTTCGCCTGGTGCTGGTCGACTTCCAGGGCTGCCGTGGTGAGTTCGCAGGCCTGCGCCGCGTTGGCGGCGCCGGTGAGGGTGGCGGCGGTGACGGCGGTCTCGACCAGGTACCGGCCGACCTCGCCTTCGGCGAGGCTGCCGAACGCCTGGGCAGTGCCCGGGTGCAGGGTCGTACCGTCGCGGTAGAGCCAGTGGTGGTCTCGTTCCAGATCGAGGAACCGGTCGACCACCTTGGTGGGGTCGAGCCGGTCCGCCGTTGTCGTACCAGGCCCGGAGCCGGGGAGTAGCGCACAGACCGCCGCGATGTGCAGCATCAGCGCGGACCCGTACTCGGAGCGTTGCAGCGGCGGGGTGGCTGGCGTGGCGCTGACGGGCAGGCCCCGCTGATAGGCAAAAGCGGTGACGGGTTGCCGCAACTCGCTCAGGATGAACTCGTAGGCGCCCTGCCGATCGTCCCCGATGGCCACCAGCTCGGGCAGCGGCAGCGGGTCGCTGGCCACCTCGACGCCCGCAGCCTGCAGGGCCGGCAGCACGGCGGCGTGGGTGTCGCCGTTCCACCAGTCGCCGGTGTGCCGGGCGAGCAGCAGCAGCCGCCAGCGCACCGGCCCGTCGGCGCAGAGCTGGTCGAGCAGCGCCCGCAGCTCTGTCGCGCCGTGCTCGGCGGCGTAATCGACGGCCAGCAGCAGTGGTTGCGCCGCCAGCGCCGCCAGGCGCAGCCCGTCGGTGATCTCACGGCCGCCACCGAGGCCCCGCAGCGGCACCGCGACCCAGGCGCCGGTGTCGGTGAGCTGGGCACAGAAGTGCCGGGCGAGGCGGGTCTTGCCCTGCCCCGCCGGGCCGGTGATCAGCATCGCCGCGCGGTCTGCGTCCGCCGTGCACCAGGCATGGAGTCGCGCGAGTTCCGGCTCCCGGGCGAAGAACCGGGTGAGGTGCGCGTCGGCCCGGATTAGCGTCGCCAACGACGGTGCGGTCATCTCCGCAGCGACCGACGCCTGGCCGAGCACCTCCCGGGCGCGGTGCGCGAACGCCGCACGCACCGCGTCGAAGTGTTCGGCGAGGTCCTGGATCCGGCTGGCCAGCAACGATCCGCCGACCGCGTAGTCCCGGGTCTCGTCCGGTGGGTACGCCCGCACCACACCGATCACGGATCCCGTGTCCGCGCACAGGACCGGTCCCCCGCTGTGGCCGCCCGGCCCGTGCGGGACACCGGCCGCCAGTTCCTCGATATGGAGCTGCAGCGCATAGGCGCGGTGCCTGACCAGCCGCGCCTCCGGGTCGACGATCTTCCCGGTGAACGCCAGCCCACCGGCACGGCCATCTCGGGGGTAGCCCTCGGTGCGAACGACAGCACCCGCCTCGCCCGGGAGGCCCACCGGCACCGGCGGTACTCGGGCCAGCACAGTGGCCGCTGACTCTCCCGAGGTGTCGCCCCGCGGCTCACGCCCGAGGTCGAGACCGAGTACCGCGACGTCGAGCGCGGCGTCCTCCGCCACCACCCGCATCGGCAGGTCCACGGTGCCGAACTCGTCGTCCGGCGCCGACAGTCGCAACCACAGCGGGTCGTCCTCCGTGGCATCCGCGCTGCAATGGCGCGCGGTGAGCGCGTGGCCGCCCGCGATCACGAACGCCGTGCGGCGGGTCGCCTCAGCACGAATGGTGCCGTCGCGGAGCTCGGACCCGAGCAGCAGCCATCCCACCCCCGCGTGCATCGGCCCGCCTCAGCTCGGCCGGTCCAGGGTGACGACCACCTGCACGGACGCCTCACCGCCCGCGGTCACGACCGCTTCGATGACCTTGCCCGTCCCGCCGGTCAGCTTCACCCCGAACGACAACTGCACCGACGAGGTTCGCAGCCCCGCCGCCGTGGCCGCAGCGAGCTCGGCGCGCTCCATCCCGGCCAGCGTCTCCCGGACCACCATCCCCACCTGCTCGCCCACCAACCGGGCCGACGCCGTCAGCGCGTCCTGCCCGAGCTGAGCCACCCGGGCCGCTCCCCAACCCTCTCGCGGAGCCCGATGCCTGCTGCTCGCGGGCGCGTACTCTTCGTTCTCGGCCGGTTCATGGCTCCCGGTCGCGAAGACTTCGATGCCCAACCCGGCAGTCAGCGCCGTTCCCTCGTCAGGCATCCGCCCCTCCTCACGGGTGATGGGTGACTCTGATCAGTGAATCACTCCCCACGCGAGGTGTGTTACCACCTGTGGCGACGCCGCCCAGCGAAGCTTCCATCAGCCGGTACGATCCTCCTGCGAGGAAGTGAGGTCCTGCCATGTTGCCCGCTGTCGATGCCGAACCTGTCCCGCTTTCGCGGGATGCCCATGGCGTCCTGCGCGTGGGACTGTCACGAGTGACGCTCGATGTGGTCGTTGGTGCGTTCCGCGAGGGGGCGACCGCCGAAGAGATTGCGCACCAGTATCCGACGTTGGACCTGGCCGATGTCTATGCGGTGATCAGCTACTACCTCCGGCATCAAGGCGAGGTAAAGTTATATTTGTCCCGTCGACATGACGAGGCCGAGATAGTGCGTCGGCATAACGAGGCACGTGTCGACCCTTCCGGCATCCGTGACCGCCTCCTTGCCCGCCGCAATCGGTGACGCCCTTCACCGATGCTGCGTCTGGCCGCTGATGAGAATTTCAATAACGCAATCGTGCGTGGGATCGTACGACGGAACTCCACCATTGACATCGTTCGGGTTCAAGACGTGGGCCTATGTGGCGCCGATGATCCAGCGGTGCTGAAGTGGGCTGCGCATGACGGTCGCGTTTTGTTTACCCATGACGTCACTACGATGACGCGGTATGCCGATGAGCGCATCCGATGCGGGCAACCGATGCCCGGCCTTTTCGAGGTTGGCCGTGATGTCTCCATCGGATCAGCGATCGGCGACATCGTTCTGCTGGCCGAGTGCAGCCACGATGGCGAATGGGAAGGCCAGATCCGCTACCTGCCGCTGCGCTGAACCCGGCCCGACGGTGCGGCCGGACGACCGGTAACTATCCGTCGGTCAGCGTGAATCAAGGTAGCCGCGAACATTGCGGAGGGTCTCGGGCAGCGAGTCTCCGCCGAACTTCTCCAGCGCCGCGTCGGCGAGGACCAGGGCGACCATCGCCTCGGCAACCACGCCCGCGGCCGGCACGGCGCACACGTCGGAGCGCTGGTTGATCGCCACGGCCGGCGCGCCGGTGGCGACGTCCACCGTGGCCAGGGCGCGCGGCACGGTGGAGATCGGCTTCATCGCCACCCGCACCCGCAGCACCTCCCCGTTGGTCATGCCGCCCTCCAGGCCGCCGGCCCGGTTGGTGGCGCGCACCACACCGTCGGGTCCTGGTGTCATCTCGTCGTGCGCCGCGCTGCCCCGGCGGCGCGCGGTGGTGAATCCATCGCCGATCTCGACGCCCTTCATGGCCTGAATACCCATCAGCGCACCGGCCAGCCGGGCGTCCAGCCGCCGGTCGGCGTGCACGAAGGAACCCAGACCCACCGGTAGGCCGTGCGCGACGACCTCGACCACCCCGCCGAGGGTGTCGCCGTCCCGCTTCGCGGCGTCCACCTCGGCGATCATGGCGGCCGAGGCGTCCTCGGCGAAGGCGCGGACCGGGCTGGCGTCGACCCGCTCCAGATCACCAGGTCCGGGCAACACGCCGGCGGGCGCATCGACGGTACCCAGCGCCACCACATGGGAGAGCACCTCGACACCCAGCGCCTGCCGCAGGAAAGCCTTGGCCACGGTGCCCAGCGCCACCCGGGCCGCGGTCTCGCGGGCACTGGCCCGCTCCAGCACCGGCCGGGCGTCGTCGAAGCCGTACTTGGTCATCCCGGCCAGGTCGGCGTGTCCGGGGCGGGGGCGGGTCAGCGGCGCGTTGCGGGACTGGGTGGCCAGCACGTCCGGGTCCACCGGATCCGCCGCCATCACGGTCTCCCACTTGGGCCACTCGGTATTGCCGACCCGGATCGCGATGGGGCCACCGAGGGTGCGTCCGTGCCGGATGCCACCCAGCAGGTCCACCTCGTCGGCCTCGAACTTCATCCGGGCACCCCGCCCGTGCCCGAGCCGCCGGCGGGCGAGTTCAGCCTGCACGTCCTTGGACGTGACCTCTACTCCGGCGACCATTCCTTCGAGCACGGCGACCAGGGCAGGCCCGTGTGACTCCCCCGCAGTAATCCAGCGCAGCACCCCGCCATGGTCCCACAGCGCACCGCCAGCACACCGAGTGCACCGTACCTCGCGGTAATCGCCACACGGCGTCACGTAATCCGTTTGGACCTCTTATTCTCATACAACAAAATCTCTCCGAGCGTGGGTGACCCTCCGTGTCAACCGAGAGTGCCGAATGGGTGCACTGTCGAGGAACATCCCTACCGCCGAACAAAAATACATGAATCGCCGTTGAGTACACGATCGAGTGACCAGCCTTGTGAGCACAAGAGCAGGAGCGGTGTTATGTTTCACATAGACCCGATCTGGGAGTGCTGATCTGGGAGCGCCGGGGGACTTCACACAAACGCAAGGAGAAACGTAATGGCCAACACGGCTACTGCGGTACTGAACCCTGTCAACAATAGCGGTGTCTCAGCGCAACTGGTTTTCACAGAATCCGACGACGGAAGTCTGCTCACCGTGGCGGGCACGGCGAATTGAATGCAGTTATTAGGCATATACGTGTCACTGGTCTACGGTCTCCAGTCAAACGCTGATGTGACCCCTCCGTTCACCGGACCCGGTCCTTGTGTGGACGATCGCACGCTCGGCATAGAGCCTGCACCCATTCCTAGCGGAAATCCCGGAGACTTGATCTTCAGTCCTTCCGCGACCGCTCGCATGCTTCTACCGAGTCTATGGTCAGGCCCGCTCGGGCTACCCGTCGGCACCAGTCGGTCCCTGAATGTGACAAAACCAACGATTGCTCCGCTCGGCGTACGCCTGAATGAGATCAAGACTGTTTCGATCCGGCAGGCAACGGTAGCGCTCCTGCCGAACATCCTCCAGGACATCCGGCCGCAGCTGTTCTCCATCAGGGCATGCGGTGAGATAATCCCAACCTGATGGGGAGCCGAAATGGTGCTCATGGCAACCGCACTGTTGCAACCGTTCGACAACAGTGGAGTCTACGGGGAACTCACATTTGTCGAATCGAACGACGGCAGTACGCTGACCGTGTTGGGCACCGCCACCGGGCTGCGTCGCACCAGCAGGTACGTGTCCATGGTGCATGGCTTGTACTCGAACGCGGACCTTGACCCTCCCTATACCGGCCCAGGCCCTTGCATGCCGGACGACCACGGACCACTCGACAACACGGCATCGGACGGTGACGACGATTCCCTGATCGGCCCTCGGCCGGCCGATCTTGTCTTTCGCCCCACCGAGGACACACGCTTCCTCTTGGGCTGCTGGCGAGGTCTCATGGGAATCCGTTTAGGAGCAAGCCGGATACTTCGGGTAGCAAAACCCACTACCTCCCCCGGCGGTATGCACCTATACGATATGCATACGGTGTCGATCCGTGAAGTCGTTCGGTCACCGCCGGGCGCGCGCCGGGGAGCGGGAAAACAGCTTTTCGCGCTCAGCGCCTGTGGCGAGATCAGGCGAACTCCGTGACGGAGAAATACGAGCTCTTGGT
>JBOHHD010000190.1:0-2102 GCA_050700515.1 Pseudonocardiaceae bacterium | reverse complement strand
CGCCCGCGCCGCCGGGACCGCAGCGCGACGCGGCGATCTGCGGAGACCCGGAGTTCCTGCGGGCTCAGGTCGATGAGGGGCTGCGCCGGCTTCGGGTCGACCGGCTCCAGCCGCATCGCCTCGATTCAGCGGCAGCGACTCGATCGGATCCCGACGCGGTGAGCCACCCGAGCAGGGGCGCAGCCGGCACTGAAGCTGAGCTGCCGGGGGAAGGGTCGTGGCGGGTCGTTGTGGTGGGGGCGAGCGTGGCGGGGTTGTTCGCCGCTGCTGCCGCAGCGGATAGCGGCAACTTGGTCACGGTGCTGGAGCGTGACGCCTTGGCTGGTGGCCCGACGCCCCGGGCCGGGGTGCCGCAGGGACGGCAGCCCCATGTCTTCCTCTTCCGTGGCCTGCTCGCGTTGGAGGAGCTGCTGCCCGGTTCGCGCCAGGAGCTGCTCGATTCGGGGGCGGTGCCCTTTGACACCGGTGAGCTGCCGTGGTTCGCCGAGCGGGGGTGGCTGCCGGTTGACCAGCCCGCGTTCGAGGTGCTGTCCATGACCCGCCCGTTGTTCGAGCACGTGGTCCGGCGCCGGGCGGAGGGCCTGCCCGGGGTGCGGATCCGCCCCGCTTCGAAGGTGACCGGCCTCCGGCGTGGTGATCGGTGTTGGGAGGTGGAGCTGGCCGACGGCGCCACGGTGCCGGCCGATCTCGTGATCGACGCATCCGGTCGCAGCTCCCGGCTACCGGTCTGGCTGGCCCAGGTCGGCGTGGGGGTGGCACCGGTGTCCGAGGTCGACTCAGGGGTGGGCTACGCCACCCGGATGTACGCCGCCGCCCCGTCCGAGGGCGGTGCAGTGGGCGTCATCATCCAGCAGACGCCGGCAACGTTGGCCGGTGGCACGGCGCTCCCGGTCGAGGGGGGCCGCTGGCTGGTCAGTGCCGTCGGCTGCGCGGAAAACCGGCCGCCGCGCGACGCCGCCGGGTTCGTGTCCTTCCTGGAACGGTTGCCCGACCCGGCGCTGGCGCAGCTGGTGCACCACGCCGGGCCGCTCGACGACGTCGCTGTGCATCGCCAGACCGCCAACCACCGTCATCACTACGAACGGGTCCCGGACTGGCCCGACGGGCTGCTCGTGGTCGGGGACGCGTTCTGCGCCTTCAATCCGATCTACGGGCAGGGGATCACGGTCGCGGCCTGTGAAGCCCTGCTCTTGCGCCGGGTGATGGCCACCGGTCTGCGGCCGGGGTACGCCCGCCGGCTGCTCCGGAAGTTCGCCACCGTCGTCTCGCTGCCATGGGCCATCGCTACCAGTGAGGATCTGCGCTACCCGACCAGCACCGGCCGCCAGTCGATTCCCCAGGCACTGCTCGGCCGGTGGACCCGCCAGCTCGGGCGGCTCGCCATCCACGGGAACCGGCGCGCGCACGCGGTCCTGGCCCGGGTCTATCACCTCATGGGCTCCCCAGCGCTGTTGTTCCACCCGGCTCTCGTTGCCGCAGCGCTGCGGGCACTCCTCACCGGCTACGGACCTGCCGCCCCCCGCCCTGCCGCCCTGGCCTCTTTCGCCGGGCCGCGACCACCGGCGAAGTAAGGGGGGAGCAACGCCCCGCGTCCGTGATCACCGCTGGGCGCTGATTACGCTTGTGACCACCGGAGATAGCTTTTGCGGTTGTTCACTCGAAAGAATGACACCTGTTCGAGAAACGCTGCTGGGGGTCCGTTTCTCGTTCAGTGATCTTCACCGTGCCCTGGGTGGAGCTGAGCCAATTCCGCCCAGCTCCACCCCAGGTTCACCTAAGCGAGATTGACCTGCATTAACACCAGGTTAACGAGAACCAAGTCCTTTGTGGGCTATTCGAACCAACTCATCTCGTGCGGTCGGCAAGCCCCGGGGAGCGCGCCGGTGGCCACACCATTAATCACTCTCCGCAGCAGTCTGGTACTTGTGTGTGTGACACTCGGACGAGTACCGTGCGCAACCGTGCCAAGCGCCAATGATCATCTACGGGTCCGGGTTGAACGCGGTGTGCGATGGATCGTGGAGCAGTACCGTAGCCAGGGCGCGCGGAGGCTGGTGAACAGGGCACGGTCAGTGGCCGCGCAACTGTTGGCTCCGCCGGAC
>JBOHHD010000189.1:0-24575 GCA_050700515.1 Pseudonocardiaceae bacterium | reverse complement strand
CAATAGTAGTGGTAGATCACTCCCGCCGCGACCTGGCCTGAGTTGACGGCCTTCAGGATCGCGACGTTGTTCTGGTAGATCTTGGCGTTGCTTTTCAATCCCTGCAGCCACTGCTGTCCAGCGGCGTCACCATTGACCGCGAACACCGCGCTCACGATGGCCTGGAAGTCCGCACCACCCGGGGCGATGCCGAACCGATCCTTGAAGCTCGGCCCGGCCAAATCCATGATCGACCGGGGTAGCTCGGCGGCGGGCAGCAGAGCCGGGTTGTAAACCAACGAGGTCGACCGTGCGGCGATACCGACCCAGTCGCCCTTCGAGGACGAGAACTGAGCCGGAACCTGATCACGGGTCGCCTGATCGACCGGCGCGAACAGGTCCTCGCTCGACACCAACCCCAGCGCCGGCGAATTCTCGGTGATGAACACGTCGGCGGGAGACGACGTACCCTCGGCCACGAGCTGGTTGGCGAGCTCGAAGTCACCACCCGACCGGATGTTGACCTCGATCCCGGTCCGGTTGGTGAAGTCGGCGACCCACTCCTTGACCAGCGGCTGATGCTGCGCGCTGTAGAGGGTCAGAGTGTTCGAACCGGACTCCGGTCCAGCACCCCCACAGGCTGGAACAGACAGTACGCAGGCGACGAAACCACACCAGATCGCCACCCTGCGCGCCCTCACCCCCATGCGTCCTCCTGGAGCCACCGATCACGATTTGTGAAAAGTAACATCACCTAACTCCGAGCCGGTTCAGAGCTTCACCAGGGGGACACCGCCGATGAGCATCAGGCGGATGGTGCCGCTGGAGCCGAAATCGATGGTCGCGGTGGCCCGGGGGCCGCTGCCGTCGGTGGCTATCACCCGGCCCAGGCCGTACTTGTCGTGGTTCACCCGGTCCCCCACCTCCAGAGACAGGGCCGGACCATGCTTCGAGGACGAAGCCTGCCAGCCCCGGAACGGGGTCGAGCGCATGCCGTTGGCCGCCAGTCCGGCTTGGGCGGAATCGCCACCGGTGATATCACGACCGGACGGACGTCCGAAGAAACTAGTGCGCTCGGGTTCTTCGCGGCGCCACACCACCAGGGCGTCGGGCACGTCGGCCAGGAAGCGCGACGGCGGGTTGGTCATCTGATCGCCCCAGGAGGACCGGGTGATGGCCCGGGAAAGATGCAGCCGCGCCCGAGCCCTGGTCATCCCGACGTAGGCGAGCCTGCGCTCCTCGGCGAGCTCGGCCGGGTCACCGAGGGCGCGCAGGTGCGGAAACTGCCCGTCCTCCCAACCGGTGAGGAACACCACCGGGAACTCCAGGCCCTTGGCGGTGTGCAGGGTCATCAGGGTCACCACACCGGTGGACCCGTCATCGTCGGGGATCTGGTCGGCGTCGGCGACCAGCGAGACCCGCTCCAGGAAGGCGGCCAGCGAACCGGGCTGGGCTCCCCCCTCCTCGACCGGGACCACCGATCCGAGCTCGGCGAACTCACGGGCCACCGTCACGAGCTCGGTCAGGTTGTCCAGCCGGGAGGCGTCCTGCGGGTCGTCCGAGGCATCGAGCAGCTCCCGGTAACCAGTGCGTTCGAGCACCGCCTCCAGGACCTCGGCCACGGCATCACCGGCGGCTACCTTGGCCCGCAACTCGTCCATCATGACCACAAACGCCGTGATCGCGTTGCGGGATCGGGGGCTGAGCAGCGGGATCTCCTGCCCGGCAACGGCGGCCCGCAGCGCCGCGGCGAAGGAGATCCGTTCCCGCTCCGCATGTTCGGCGATCACGGCTTCGGCCCGGTCCCCGATTCCCCGCCGCGGCGTGTTGAGGATCCGGCGCAGCGAGACGGTGTCCTCGGGGTTGTCCAGCACCCGCAGGTAGGCCAGCGCGTCCCGAACCTCGCGGCGCTCGTAGAACCGCACCCCGCCGACCACCTTGTAGGGCAGCCCGAGGCGGATGAACACCTCCTCGAACACCCGCGAGGAGTTGTTGGTCCGGTAGAACACCGCCACGTCACCGAACCGCGCCACGCCGTCGTCGACCAACCGGTCGATCTCCGCGGCGACGAACGCGGCCTCGTCGTGCTCGTTGTCCGCGACGTAACCGACGATCGGCTCGCCGTCCCCCGCGGCCGACCAGAGCCGCTTGTCCCGCCGTCCCGGGTTGCGGGCGATCACCGCGTTCGCCGCGGACAGGATCGTCTGGGTGGACCGGTAGTTCTGCTCCAGCAGGATCGTCTGCGCGGCCGGGAAGTCCCGCTCGAATTCCTCGATGTTGCGGATGGTGGCGCCCCGGAAGGCATAGATGGACTGATCGGCATCCCCGACCACACACAACTCCGCGGGCGGCTGTCCCTCGGCTACCGGCGCCACCAATTCTCGGACCAGTACGTACTGCGCGTGGTTGGTGTCCTGGTACTCATCGACCAGGACGTGGCGGAACCGGCGCCGGTAGTGCTCGGCGACGTCAGGAAAGCCCGCCATCAGCTCGACGGTGCGCATGATCAGGTCGTCGAAGTCCAGGGCGTTGGACGAGGCCAGTCGCCGCTGGTAAGCGGCGAAGACCTCGGCGACCCGGCGCTGCAGGTCATCGGATGCCGCAGCGGCAGCAGCAAGGGGGGCGATCAGCTCGTTCTTCAGGTTCGAGATCTGCGTCGCGAGCGTCCGCGCCGGGTACCTCTTGGGATCCAGATCCAGGTCGCGGGCCACCAGCGCGATGAGCCGGCGGGTGTCGTCCGCATCGTAGATCGAAAAGTTGGACGTGATCGCTGACGACGGCTCGACCCCGGCAAGCAACGCTGCCAGGTGCTTGGCCTCCCGGCGCAGGATCCGCGCGCACATCGAGTGGAACGTCGACACCCACATCATCGCCGCGCGCCTGCCGACCAGCGCGGCGACCCGCTGAGCCATCTCGGCCGCGGCCTTGTTGGTGAAGGTGATCGCCAATATCTCACCGGGGTGCACGCCACGCTCGGCCAGCAGATAGGCGATGCGGTGCGCAAGCACCCTGGTCTTACCCGACCCGGCTCCGGCGACGATGAGCAGCGGGGAGCCCATGTGCTCCACAGCCGCCCGTTGCTGCGGGTTCAGCCCGACGAGGAGATCCTGGGACGACTCGGCGTGTTGCGGAGAATCGGTGTGTTGCGGAGACGCAGGAGGTGGTAGCACCGGGTGATGCGAAACCGCTGGTATGGAGGCGCTCATCGTGGCGACCACCGTACCCGGGGCCTACCGGGGGCGGAGATCGTGGTGGCGGTGACAGGTAGACGTCGCAGCGGACAACGTGGCACACTCATCGCCGTGCTTATCCGCCATCGGTTTTTTTACGGGTACCGGCTCTCGGTGCCCGTGATGGCATAGCGCACAACGCAGACCACCACGACGCCTCGGAGTCCCAGGACCCGGGGCGTCGATGCTGCCGGGGGACTCCGAGCCCCGACTCAGGAGCAGGAGACCACCTCAGATGCCTGAACATTCGATAACAGAGGCGGCACAGGACGGCCAAGCCACCGACCTGAATGCGCTGCGCGGCGAAATCGACTACTTGGACGCGGAAATCCTTCGGCTGGTGCAGCGGCGAACCGCGGTATCCAGGGCGATCGGCGATGCGCGGCGGGCAGCCGGCGGTCCCCGGGTGGTCCATGGCCGCGAGATGGCGGTGCTGGACCGGTACCGCGACCTGGGCGCCGAAGGCCACGAGCTGGCCATGCTGCTCCTGCGGCTGGGGCGCGGGCGACTCGGTCGCTGACTGCCCGCCACGCGCGGAGCCATGCCCTGCCGCCCTACCACGTCTGGGCGGGGCACACTGGGGGCATGGCATTTGTGCTCCAGCTTCTCGCCGTCCTCGTCGCTTTGGGTGGACTGGGTGCCGCGCTGGCCCACGGCGGGTACCTGGCCATGTTGGGGTCCGCGGCGAGCAAACGGGCCGGCGGGGAACCGGTCAGCCAATACGTTCGCGGTCGAGCCCCGATAGCAGCGGTGACCCTCGGCGTGGCGTTGCTTGCGCTGTTGCTCACCACCGGCGGTTCGGTGGCCGATGTGCTGGCCATCGTGGCCGGAACAGGTAGCGGAGTGCTGGGCTATCAGGCCCTGCAGGACACCCGTGCGCGTTACCGCAGCGGCGGCTGACACCGCTGGGCTCATTCGCCCTGTTATGGACTTGTGGAGCGCAGCGATCGGCGGCTGGATCTGGGCCTTGAAACGCCTAACCTGGTAGTTGAGCGAGGGGAGCACCAGGTGACTGTTGATGCCCGGATCATCGCAGAACGTTACCGCCTGGAGCAGCAGATCGGCGCTGGTGCGATGGGCGTGGTCTGGCGAGCACACGATAAACGGCTGGACCGCATTGTTGCCGTCAAACAACTACTGATGCAGCCGGGCCTCGGTGAAACAGAGACGAAGGCGGCCACCGCCAGGGCAATGCGGGAGGGACGCATCGCGGCCCGCCTGCAGCATCCGAACGCCATCAGCGTTTATGACGTGGCTCTCGATGACATCGACGATTCCTTTACCGGGTCTCGGGCAGTGCCCTGGCTGATCATGGAGTATCTGCCCTCGCGCAGTCTCGCCGCGATCCTCGCCGAGCGGGGGACGCTTCCCCCGCAGGAAGCCGCCCGTATTGGGCGTGAGGTCGCCGCGGCCCTTGCCGCGGCACACCGCGCCGGGATAGTGCACCGCGACGTCAAGCCGGCCAACGTGCTGATCGGCTTGGACGGAGCTGTCAAGATCACCGACTTCGGGATATCCCGAGCCTCCTGGGAAGCTGCGGTAACTCGTACCGGCGTCGTGGCGGGCACACCCGCCTACTTCGCGCCCGAGGTTGCCCGCGGGGAGCTGCGGGATGCCGCCGCCGACGTGTTCTCGCTGGGCTCGACCCTGTACGCCGCGGTGGAGGGTGAACCGCCGTTCGGGTTGGACGACAACACGCTGGCCCTGTTGCGGACGGTCGCCGAAGGTCGAGTACGCCCCCCCATGCAGGCCGGGCGGCTGTCCGCGCTGCTGATGTCGATGCTTCGCGACGATCCGGCGCAGCGGCCCTCGATGTCCGATGCGGTGCTGGCGCTGGGCGCGGTGGCAGGCGGCGCCACCCGGACGCGGTCGGTCCGGCGGACCGCTGTGCGCCCCACGCCGACCGCGGTCGACCTTCCCGCCGCCCCGGTGCGGCAGGAGCCCCTGCCCGACGGCGTCGCGCGGGGCCCGACGCGGCGGTTGCCGATCCTGCTCGGGCTCCTGGTCGGTGTGGTGGTCCTGCTGGGGGTGTTCGCGTTCGCCTTGGAAGGCGGCCGGGAAAGGCAGGCCACCGACGTGCCGGAGCCACCTGCCGCTACGGCACCGGCTCCCGCCCCGCCGGGGCGGGCAGAGCTGGAACAGACCGTGCGCGCCTACTACGGGCTGCTGCCGGGTGACGTCGCTGCGGCGTGGGAGTTCCTCGGCGCCTCCGAACGAGCCAAGTCCGGCAGTTTCGCCGACTACACCCAGTTCTGGAGTGGCGTCGACCGGGTGAGCATCCGCGGAGTGCTCGCCGTTTCGGACAACACCGTGCAGGTGAATCTGCAATTCGAATTGAAGAACCGGCAGCAGACCTTCGAGCGCTACCGGCTCACCATGGGCACGGCACCCGATGGACGGATACTGATCGAATCCGCCTCGCGGATCGGCACTTTCCTGCCCAGCGCCGCAAACGGAGACGACACAACCGGCAACAATGGCCGCAGCCAAGGTGGCTGAGCCGGCCGGCGTGTTCGCCGAATCACACCAGACGGCGGTCGGAAGCCCAGCGGGACAGCTCATAGCGGTTGGACAGCTGGGTCTTGCGCAGCACCGATGACACATGGGTCTCCACTGTCTTGATGGAGATGAACAGCTCGGCGCCGATTTCTTTGTAGGCGTAACCGCGGGCCAGCAGCCGCAGCACGTCGCGCTCCCGGGGGGTCAGCAGATCCAGCTCCGGATCCCCGACCGGAGTCGCCCCGGGTCGCTGCGCGAAGGCGTCGAGCACGAACCCGGCCAGTCGGGGAGAGAACACCGGGTCGCCTGCATGCACCCGCCGCACCGCGTCCACCAACTCCCGCCCGGAGATCGTCTTGGTGACATACCCGCGCGCTCCGGCCCGGATGACCGCAATGACGTCCTCAGCCGCATCGGAGACCGACAGGGCGAGGAACACCACGTCGGGATGCTCGGGGCGGATCCGGCGCAGCACCTGGGCACCGCCACCGTCGGGCATGTGCACATCGAGCAGCACGACATCGGGATTCAGGTGCCCGATCCCGGCGACTGCCTCGTCCACCGAGCCACCTTCCCCGACGACGACCACCTCCGGCGAACCGGGTTCGGCCGCACCGGCCCTGGCGAGCTCGGTCTTCACCCCGGTCCGGAACAACGTGTGATCATCCACCAGGAAGACCCGGATCGTCATGCTTGCTCCCCACCGGTCCGCCGTGCCATGGCCAGCTGGACCTCGGTGCCTTCGCCCGGCGCGGTACGCAGGGTCGCCGTGCCGCCGTAGCGCTGCATCCGGCCGTGAATCGAGTCGGCCAGGCCGTGTCGATCGCCGGGGACGGTGGCCGGATCAAAGCCCTGGCCACGGTCCCGGACGAACACGTGCACCTGGCCGGGTTCGACCTCGGCATACACTGTCAGCTCGGTCACCCCGGCGTGCTTGGCGGCATTGACCATCGCTTCCCGGCTGGCCTGCACCAGCGCGGGCAACGGCTCGGCGAGGTCGCAGTCGCCGACCAGGACGACCTGCACGCTCACCGCGTAGGTGTCCTCCACTTCGCCCGCCACGGTATGCAGTCCGCTCGCGAACGTGGGCTGGTGGTCGGCGGCCGTCTCGCCGGCCCGCCCATAGCCCTGGGGGCCGAAAAGCCACGATCGCAGCTCTCGCTCCTGGCCCCGGGCCAACCGCCGGACCTCCCGGCTCGAGTCGGACTGCTGCTGGATCAACGCCAGGGTCTGCAGCACCGAGTCGTGCAAATGCGCGGCGATCTCGGCTCGCTCCTCGGTACGGATCCGGGCCCTGCGCTCGTCACCCAATGCCTGGGTCAATCGCAACCACCACGGCACGGTGAGCACCGCAACCCCGACCAGAGTGGCGGCCACGGCGAGTAACGCGAACCGCAACTGATCCAGATTGCCCTGGTTGAGCACGAATACCGCGATGCCGCTGGCCACCAGCCCGACTCCGGCCAGCACCCGGAGCAGTCCCATCCAGCCACCGCCGAACACCGCGCCCGCGCCGCTGCGCCAACGGGTGCGCTGCCCCGCGTCGGCCTCCCGCCACACCACAGCCGCACCCAGCAGCACCACCCCCAGCGGACCGGTCAGCCAACTGGCCCAGGCGGTGTCCAGGGCAGCACCGGCCAGCGCCAGGCCGACACCGAGCACCACCAGACCGACCGCCTGCCGCTGCTCCCGCGGGGTGCTCGGCCGTCCGGTCCCGGGGGCGGCCGCGGGCACGAACGCCCAGAGCAGGCAGTAGGCCACCAGGCCGGCCCCATCGAGGCCGGCCAGCAATACGAAGACCGCCCGGACCCACAGCACCGGCACACCGAGATGCTCCGATATGCCACCGCACACGCCCGCGATGACCCGGCCGGACCGCTGCCTGCGCAACGGCGGTGTACTCACGCGGATAATCGTCACACGGCGCGGCCGCTGAGGACATCAGGGTGACCCCCGATATCTCGGGTCCGGGTACGAATCAGGGTCGACCCCGATGGTGCCGGGCGTCCCGGCGGGCCAGGATCGACGGTGTGAGTGGGATGAATCTAGAGGACACGATTCGGGATTTCTGGGCGACCAGACCCCGCAGGCGTGACGACGAGCGCAAGATCGGCGGCGTCGCGGCGGCGATCGGACGCCGGTACGGCATCGATCCGGTGCTGGTGCGGGTGACGTTCGTGGTCGCCACCTTCTTCAGCGGTGTGGGGGTACTGCTCTATCTGCTGGGCTGGCTGCTGCTGCCCGCGGTGGGCGATGAGGTCTGCCCCGCGGAGAGCCTGCTGGGTCGGGGACACAGCTCGATGCCGGTGGGACTGACGCTGCTGCTCGGCCTCGCTCTCATCCCGGTGGCAGGCTTCGTGTTCGGCGGTCCCGCCTTGGGGATGCTCGCGCTGGCTGCGGGAGCCGGAGGGATATTTCTCTTGCACCGTTCCCGAGCGAAGCTGGGCGAGGTCCCGGGGACCGGCGGGGGTTCCACGGCCGCCGTCGCTGCCCCCACCGACAGCACCAACACCCCGCAAACGGCACAACTGCCCGCGAGCGATCAGCCCACTCCCCCGGCGTGGGACCCGCTCGGCGCGGCACCGTTCGCCTGGGACCTGCCCGAACCCGCCCCGGTGCCACCACAGGCGCCCCCGCCCGCCCGACGTCCCCGGTCCAAGGTCACTCCGATCACTCTGGGCATCGCGCTGCTGGTGGGTGGTCTCGCGTCGGCGTTGTGGCCCGCTCTGGGGCTGGCCCAGATCGTCGCGCTCGTGCTCGGCGTGGTCGGGCTCGGCCTGGTGGTGGGTTCGCTGGTGCGGGCCGGCGCAGGCCGTACGCTGATCGTGGTCGCCGTCCCGCTGGCCCTGCTCACGTGGGTGCTGCACGCCGTGCCGGTATCGGGATTCAGGGTCGGCCAGAGCGTGTGGACGCCGATCGCGGCCGCCCAGTTGCAGCCGCGTTACGACGTCACCATCGGCGAGGGCCTCCTGGACCTCAGCGGGTTGCAGCTAGCCGAAGGGCGTCGCGTGACCACCGCTGTCGCGGTGACACTCGGCCAGGCCAAGGTCGTGCTGCCGCCGAATCTGGACGTGCAGGTGCTCTGCCAGGTGCCACTGGGAGCTGCCGACTGTCTCGGGGTGACCAGCTCGGGCAACCTGGCTCAGGTGCAGGAGCGGAGCACCGGAGCCGACGGTCCCGGCGGTGGCACGCTGGTGCTGGACGTCCGCGCCGGGGTGGGCAACGTGCAGGTGACCCGCGGTCTGGCCGACGAGGTGAACAATGGCTGACACCACTGATACCGGAGTACCCGACATCGAGGACACGATCGATGACCCGGCTCGGCGGCGCGGTCCCGACCTGCTCACCCTGACCGCCGGGCTCGGCGCACTCGCGGTCGCGATCGGCGTACCCCTCGGCGGTGCCACCTGGCTCGCGGGGCTGGATGCACGCTGGGTGCTGGCCGCACTGGCCATGATCGTCGGGCTCCTCCTAGTGATCAGCTCAGTCCGTCCCCGCCGCGGCTGAGCCCTGGGACTCCACGATCTTCACGGCTACGTGGGCGACGAGCCGGTCGTCGGGATCCCCCAGATCGAGGTGGGTGATCGCCTCGATGCGCTGGGCCCGGTAGGCGACGGTGTTGGTGTGCAGGTGCAGCAGGCGCGCGGCCTGGGTGTGGCTGCCGTGGCACTGTAGATACACCGACAGCGTGTGCACCAGTTCGGTGCGGTGCTCAGCGTCGTAATCCAGCAGCGGACCCAGTACGTCGCGGGCGAACCCCATGAGCTGGCGCATATCGCCGATCGTGAGCAGCAAGCGATAGATGCCCAGTTCCTCGTAGCGGACCGGCTGCCCGATCCGTCCCAGGCGCAGCCCCAGGTCGATCGCCCGAGCGGCTTGGCGCGCTCCTTTCGGTACCAGCTCAGGGCAGTCCAGCCGCTCGCTCACCCCGCAGGTGGCCGGTGGCCCCCTCGGGTCCAGCCAGCACAGCGCCGTGAGCGCCGCGGCATCGGGCTCCCCGGGAACAATCATGGCAATGGCGCCGTCGCGCGCAGCCGCAGCCGCACCCGGCAC
The DNA here is from genome assembly GCA_050700515.1 of Pseudonocardiaceae bacterium. Taxonomy (GTDB): domain Bacteria; phylum Actinomycetota; class Actinomycetes; order Mycobacteriales; family Pseudonocardiaceae. The sequence goes on along the minus strand of JBOHHD010000189.1, from coordinate 14,814 downwards.
CAGCGTCGCGACCCGCTGCGCCCAGCGCTGCGGTGCGGGCCCGCCGGGCACCGGGGCGGCGTCCGAAGGCACCGGACGCACCATGGCCACCCGCAGCGGGACGTCGTCGGCCAGGCCCAACGAACGCACCTTCTGCCGGGCATCCTCGGAATCCATGAAGTGGCCGGAGATCAGCGCGTCCACCACGCTGCTGCGGTAGCGCAGATCCAGCTCGGCGCTGGTCTGCTCATGGGCCAGGGTCAGCGCGAACAACGTCGCCGCATAAGTGACGGTGAGGAACTCGGCATCGTCGGGCTGCTCTGCATAGTCGGTGCTCACGTCTGCCTCGTCGAGGACGAGCAGATAACCCAGGCTGGTCTCGCGCACCACGACGGGCGCGACCAGGCAGGCCTGGTCGAGCAGTGAGCCAGGGATCGCCGGGATCCGTAACGGGCGCCGGGCGGCCTCCAACGCGCTGAGCAGCCGGTCGACGCTGGGATCGGTGCGGTTCCACCGCAGCCCTCGGGACGGACCGGGGCCGCATGCCTGGGCACGTAGCCGGAATGTGGTGTCCAGCAACACGATCCGCTTGCCGACCAGCCGCGCGAACACCTCGGTCAGCCGGACCGGATCAGCCCCGCCGAGGGCCGCGTCCGCCAGCTCGTCGCAGACCGCCATGGTCCGCCGGTACATCGAGTTCTGCCGCGACAGCGCGCTGCGGGCACCACCGCGGTCTCGGTCCTGGTCGGGTTCCGGGGCGGGGTTGTTCACAGCCCGGTCCGCAGTTCGCGCAGCGCGTTCACCAGCTGCCCGGCCTGTTCGTCCAGCGCCGCCGGCACGTGCACCATGACCCCGGACACCAGATGCCGCAGCTTCTCCACGGCAGCGACCGAAACCTCGACGGTCTGCTGGGGGTGGTCCCGATTACGCCGTGCGGCAGCCAGGGCGGACAGTGGGATCGACACTTCGGGCACTTCGTGCGTCAGCCGCTGCAGGGTTCGAACATCGGCGAACGGAGCGAGGGCGGCGAGCACCGGCAGCGCCACCCCGCGGGCCCGGAGCATGCCGAGCGCCCGAGCCGCCTCCTCGACGTCGTAGATCACCTCGGTGACCAGGAAATGCGCCCCGGCGCGGCGCTTGGCCTCGGCCCGCTCCAACTCGCGTCCCAGGTCCCGGGCGGCGGTACTGAAGGTACCGCCGATCACGAATCGGGTGCGTTCGCAGGTGGCGACACCGCGCCAGTCCAGCCCCTCGTTGAGCCCGCCGAGCAGGGCGACCAGCCCGACCGAGTCGATGTCCCACGGCGACCCGGCGCTGGGGTAGTCACCCGCCACCCGCGGGCTGCCGGTGCGGCAGAGGACCATCCGCAGACCCAGGGCATGCGCGCCGAGCAGATCCGCCTGCAAAGCGGCGAGGTTGCGGTCCGCCGCCTCCACCGTAAGCAGCACCTCACAGCCCACCCGCTCGCGCAGCACCACGGCGATACCGACCGGGTTCACCCTGGCCGCCGGTGGCGGGGGTTCGGTGATGGCCAGCACGCCGGCACCCGCCGCGTGCAGCGTCGCGGCCCGCTCGACGAACTCCGGTACCTCGGGGCCGCGCGGGGCCTGTAACCCGACGGCCACCACCAGCTCGGTCTCCCACGGCCAGCCAACAGCAGCCTCCGGCGCGGGCTGGGCCGCCCGCGCTGTACCCGTCGAACGGCCGGACGGCGCCTCCTGCGGCCGCGCCTGTGGCGCCGGAGGGCGCCGGGCCGGAGGCAAGGCCGACACAGCGTTGGCGATCGCCCGTACGTGCGCAGGCGTCGTTCCGCAGCACCCACCCAGCAGAGTCGCCCCGCTGCCGATGAAGCGGGGCGCGGCCTCGGCGAAATAGGCCGCGTTGCGGGCGTAGCGGACCTGGCTACCCAGGCGGTGCGGCACGCCCGCGTTCGGTTGCACCGAGATCGGCAGGTCGGTGGCCCGGGCCAGCTCGCGCACCACGTCCACCAGAACGGCGGGGCCGACGGTGCAGTTGGCCCCCAGCACGCTGACGCCCAATCCGGAGAGCACGGCGGCGGCCTCGCCAGGGTCGTCCCCGCGCAGGGTCCGCCCGTCGTTGCCGAAGGTCAGCTGGGCCACCACCGGCAGATCGCTCTCCGCCGCGGCCACCTCGACCGCCTGGACCAGTGACTCCAGGTCGCCGAAGGTCTCCAGGACCAGCAGGTCCACCCAGTCGCACAAGGCCACGATCTGCTCGCGGAGGGTGTCGGCCCGGGCGGCGGCGGGCACGCGCCGCACTGCGGGAGCGCTGGCCGCGGGCCCCACCGACCCGGCAACCAGCACCGGATGACCGGCGCGCTGAGCGGCTTCGCGGGCCAGCCGGGCGCCGGCGATATTGACCTCGGAGACGCTGCCCTCCAGCCCGTCGGCGGCCAGCCGCAGCCGATTCGCGCCGAAGGTGTTGGTCTGCAGGATCCGGGCACCTGCCGTGACGTACGCGGTGTGCAGGTCCCGGACCAGCCCGGGGCGCGACAAGTTGAGCTCGGGCAACGAGCGGTCCAGCGGCACCCCGGCCGCATGCAGCATCGTGCCCATCGCGCCGTCGCAGACCACTACCTGCCCGGCCGCAAGCTCCGCCAGCACCGCAGCGGCCCCATCCGGGTCCCGTCCATCCACCGGCCTCGCCTCCTGAAGCGGATTGTCCCCCGATCGGACGAGCCGGGCCAGACCGCATCAACACAGACACGATCGGTCTCAGGACACGAGATCGACCAGTGCAATGAACGAATTAGGACGTTGCTGAGCTCATAGACCCCAGATCGACGATATGAGCGGTCAGGACTCGTCGCGGTGTGCGGTAAGGATGGCTCGGGACTCCTCGGCCTCCTCGGCATGGAACCGCTTCACCACGACCGAGGCGTCAACGACGACGATCAAGCTAGGACCATCGCGGCCGGGAGTCACGGTCAGCGCGCACCAGGTGCGCCGACTCGAACGCCCCAACAGTGCGGAATCGCTCCCGGGACCGCCCGATCACCGCCTCCACTGCGGCGGGATCCCGCCGCTCAAGCTCGCGGCCAACGCCACCGAACGAGATGCCTTCCACCGAACTAACCTCGAAATCCGAGCCGCAGCGTAACTGCCCAATTCCACACCAATCTCGACCTCGGCCGGACACCGGGCGGGGTGCTCGCACCTCTGCGAGAGCCTGGCATGTCGTAGAGGTTTTGTCAGTAGGCCGTGTACGCAATACACGACGCGAGCGAGCCAAGCAAGGGCAAAAATAATGATCTCCCCCGAAGGCCAACCTAACACATAATTGCAGCTCAGAGCCGTCATAGAGCAACAACGGCTGGCCGCGCCAATCGGAGTTCCGCGCGCCGGCCAGGCCGCGTAGTGAGTCACGTAGAGACCATAGGCTGCGATCAACCTCAAGGCCGGAACTGTCTGAATTGGATCAAGGACCCTCTACCAGCAGTTCTCGAAGGTTGCGTGGCGTGAGCACCTTCGTGCAGACTGACGCCGTCGCCGCAACCACGCGATTATCTACGCCAGAACGAAGAAACGCAGCATGACAGAGCCTGCCCGCAGTGATCCGGACCTGCTCAACAGCGCAACCGGCGCCGGACTCATCTACTTCTGCGACATCATGATCAAGCGAAGCGAGATGACCAGGAGCACCGGAAGTGCGCTGCGCACCGGGTGCAAGAAGGTGCTCGACACCGAGGACGATCCGGACAACCTCGACCTCCGTAACCTCGACATGGAAGGCCTGCTCCGCCGGTTCGTCAACAAGCATCGGGTCGAGCTAAACGACCGAAGCCTGCAGACTTACCAGCAGCGGTTCCGGCAGACGGTGGACATGTACATCAAGTACATCGACAACGACCCAAACTGGAACACTGTGAAGGGGCGGGCCGGCAGTCCACGGTCGGCGGGTAACGGCAAAGGGGCGAAGCACGACAACTCCCGCAGGGTGGTCGAGGTGAAGCCGGGCACAGGTGACGGTGCCGCGTCGTCCGTCGCGTCTAATTCCGACGCCATGCCAGAGTTCGGGGTGATCGAGTGGACCATCCCGATCCGATCCGGAGTCACCGGCAAGTTGGTGTTGCCGGACCGCATGTCCCAGCACGAGGCGGCAAAGGTGGTCAAGATGGTGACCGCCCTCGCACAGGCCGTCGAGGAGCAGCTGGCACTACCGCCAGGAGCCTCTGACTCCTGACGGTACCGGCGGGAGCCCGGAGCCCCGAGATGATTCCAGCACCTCGGGACGCCGGGCTCTTGTCTATCCTCCTGCATTTCGTCTGGGCGTGCTATAGGTGGCGGCGTGGACTACCGCCGCAACAGCACGCTTGGCGGCACCGGGCTCCATAAGCACCCGGACGCGCAGCACCACGCGGCTAGCCGAGCACGATCGGTAGCAGCTCGGCGTAGCCACACACCCCCTTCCGACCCGAGGGGGTGTCCTGCGATTGGAGGAGAGCTGGAGGGGAAGGATCTTCGCGGCGACCGCGATGATCCTCTGCGGACCCTGTGAACAGGTCCTTTCGTGAGGCCGCCTTGGGGAGTCGAACCCCAACGAGCGCATGACTTACGGGGGGTTGACGTTTGGCTTATCAGAGCGAATTGTCATCGGGCTGCCGGCGGGTGGTGCGGGTGAGGAAGCTGGTGATCCGGTCGTCGAGATCCGCCAGGGATGGGGCGGCGGAGCGCAGCGGGTGCACCTGCCGTTGCAGGGTGCGCAGGCGTTCCAGGGTGATGGTCGAGTCGAGGTCGGCGGCGGAGCGGAGCGCGTCGCGGCCGAACGCGGCGGCCTGTTCCAGGTCGCGGCCATGGAGAGAGATGATGGCGAGGTCAGTCTGGTCCACACACCGGCCGCGGACCTTCCAAGGCTCGATGCCGTGCAATGACGCAGTGGTCAGCGTGCGGGCCTGATCCAATTCACCGATACCGCTGAAACAACGTCCGAGATCCGAGGCGAGGTCGACTTCGGTGTAGGAAACCGGGAACTGGTTCTCGGGTTGCGACGACTCGTGAGCACGCTGGGCCGCCAGCGCGGCGTGGCGGGCCTCGCGGGCATCGCCGAGCAGGGCGAAACCGCGAGCTTCCAAGGCATGGAGCTCAGCGGCCAGCGCCGGGTTGGTTATGCCCTCCATGACGGTGAGCCCGGATCGGGCGAGTGCCACGGCTTGGCGGCCGTGCCGTGTGACGTCCTGGCCAGCGGGTGCATTCTCCCCGATCCGGACCGTCAGGCGGCTCATCCGGCTCAACACACCGCCGGCACCAGGCCGGTCACCGGCCCGCATGGCCAGGTCCAGTCCCTGGATGTAGTAGCGCTGCGCCAACGCGTGCCGGCCCGCGTCGGCAGTCATGAAGCCGACCGCCCGAGTACCCCGGGCGACCGTGCCCAGCAGGGCTTTACCGGTTTTCTTCGAATAGCTGCCGTGCAGCAGTGTGTTGGCCTTCCGGTGCAGCAGCTGCACCAGCTGCTCGCGTACCCGTCCCGCTCCGTACTGTTGACTCAGCTTGCTCAGGTGGGTGATCTGTTCGGTGAGGACCTCCACATCGGCCATGCCCACCCGCTGGCCCCCGGCGCGGGCGGTGCTCTGCGCGGGGGGCACGGTGATCGCGAACAGTGCGGGCTCGGCGAACGCCGCTGCGCTGAAGACCGAACCGAGCAGGAGCTTGCGCCGACGCATATCCCGTCCCGTCAACTCGACTACCGTACGGACCGTGCCGTCCAGTGTGCCGCAACAACGCAGCCCGTCATAGGGATCCTCGTCGGGTGGGGAGGAGTCGATGAACCCGCACTCGGTCACGCTGATCTCGCGCTGCAGCCGTTGGGCGAGCACGCCTGCCACCAGTCTCGGCGTCGGCCAGTTCGGCCGGCACCCGTCGAGCATCCGCCGCACCGTCGTGCTGCTGGTGCCCAGGTGAATCCCCTCCCGACGCCCAGCCGCCACCACCGCGCTGGCCAGTGCGGTGTTGCTCATCTCCGCTTCGTCCAGCAACGCCCGCAACGCGGCGTTCTTGTCCGGCCCACCCATCGCCCCTCATCCCCGTGTCCGTTCTGCTACCGACGGGCGTCGATAGTGGACTGTCACCCGAGATTCTGAGAAGAGCTCCGGCGAAGTGGGAGGGAAGTGAGACCCCTGAAGCATGATCGAGAGGTGGCAGCGGACGATCAGCCCTGCCCTCGGCCCGGACCACCGCAAGAGCAGTGAGATTGTCCGCTGCGGAAGTCCGGCAATTCTCTGTGATCGTCGAGTGGGACGCCGAGGACGACGTGTGGGTCACTCACGTGCCAGCGCTCGACCATCTCTCGACCTACGGTGAGACCCGGCAAGCCGCCCTGGACCACACTCGAGAGTCGATTCTGGGGTACTTGGAAGCCGCAGGCAAAGCGGGCGTGCCAGTCCCTCGGACCGGCGGGCTCAAGCCGAGCATTGTCGAGCTAGAGGTCTCCCTGCCCCGCTGCCCGAAGAGGAATAGTTAGGAGTCCGTTCGGGACCTCGTGGAGGGGCGAACAACCCAACGATTTGGTAACCGACCCGGACGCCCGCCTGCCTATCGCGAGTAACGTGCAGCTCGGTGGGCGCGGCGGCCTTCCCCCCGTCGGGTTGGGGGAGCCGACCCTTCCGGCAATGGCATTCGGTCAGCGCCTGGCTGACCAGTTCGTCAAGGGGGTGTGCGGATGAGTGATGGGAGCAAGCCGACGGATGGGGACAGCGACATCCGGACGGTGCGGCTGAGCGAGGAAGGGCGCCGATTCGCCGAGCGCAGCATGGCGCTGACCGGCTTTGCGCTGTATGACCTGCTGGCGACCGGCATGGCCGATCTGTACCTCGCCACGGCCCGCGACCAGGTGGGAACCGCGGTCCTCGACGAAGTCCTCAGTGCGGTGGAGGAAGATCTCGACAGCCTGAGCGGCACCGAACTGGAGGTGGCGCGGGCGCTGACCTACCTCTGGTACACCGGCGCCTGGCCGCAGCTGGCCCCCGAGGCACACGGGGCGCTGCGCCGCGAGGCCGCCAACGTCGAGTTCGTCGTCTCGCCCGACGCCTACACCGAGGGGCTGGTCTGGCGCACCTTCAACGGCCATCCGGCAGGCGCCAAGGCGCCCGGTTTCGCCACCTGGGCGCTGAAGCCGCCGCCGCTGTCCTGGGCCGAACCGCCCGTGCCGGTCGGCGCGCCCGGGCCGCTGCTGAGGTGGTCCGATTTTCCCTCGGCGCTACCACCGTCGATCTACTCGCTCCCCGAGGCAGCCACCAGGGACGAAGCAACCAGCGAGGGGACGCCCGCGCCATGACCAGGACGACGAACGCCACGGCCGCGCATCGGCAGCGCTACGACGTCATCGTCGTCGGTGCGGGCATCGCGGGCAGTCTGGTGGCCAAGCAACTGGGCGGGCAGGGCTGGCAGGTGCTCGTCCTGGAGGCGGGCACCGGTGGGCGCGAGACGTGGGAGGGCCACCTCGACGCGGTCGACACCTTCCGCTCGGCGGTGGCGAAGGTGCCCAACTCCCCCTTCCGGCGCAACACCGCCGCACCCTCCCCCGACGTCCTCGACCTCGCCCCCGATGGCCTGGGCTTCACGGCCGGCGGCTATTTCGTCCAGAACGGCGCGCTGCCCTACGGCACCGACTACCTGCGCGCGGTCGGTGGCAGCGGCATGCACTGGATGGGCCTGTGCCTGCGGATGCACCCCGACGATTTCGCCACCGAGACGAAGTACGGCTACGGCCGCGACTGGCCGATCGGCTACCACGACCTGGAGCCGTACTACACCGCCGCCGAGCGGGAGATCGGCGTGGCGGGCGATGCCCAGGAGCAGCGGGCGCTGGGCATCCCGTCGGACCCGCACTACGTCTACCCGATGCACCAGATCCCGCCGAGCTATATCGACGAGGTCTGCCGGAGCCTGGACGGACGAATAATCCACGACCCGGTGGCGGTCGAGGACTTCACCCTGCAGGTCTTCAGCGTGCCGCACGGCCGCAACAGCACCCCGAATCCGCACTACGCCGGCGGCTCGGGTTACCGGCCCGACGGTGCGGTCGGCCTGCCGAACTACGGCGAACGCTGCGTCGGCAACGCCAGCTGCGTACCCTTCTGCCCGGTGCAGGCCCGGTGGACACCGCTGCGCACCCAGGCGCAGTTCGCCGACTGCGTCACCCTCGCCCCGCGCTGCGTGGTCACTCGGGTGATCACCGGAAACGAGGGACGCAGCCAGGGTGTCGAGTACCGCACCTACGACGATCCGGCGTCGGCGGCGAGCCGGCCGTACCGGGCCGAGGCCGACATCGTCGTGGTGGCCGCGCACGCGATCGAGAACGCCCGGCTGCTGCTCGCCTCGGGCTTGGCGAACGGCAGCGACGAGCTGGGCCGCAACCTGATGGACCATCCGACGATGCTCACCTGGGCGCTCTCCCCCGCCGCCGGCGGGCAGATCGGCCCGTTCCGCGGTCCCGGCTCCACCTCGGGTTGGGAGGCGTTCCGCTTCGGGAATGCCCGCCGCAAGCGCGCACCGTTCCGGATCGAGATCGGCAACTGGGGCTGGGGTTGGGCCGCCGGAGCGCCGATGAGCAACGTGGGTACCGCGCTGGGCGTCGGGGGCGATCGGCAGGGCAACATCGTCCCGGCGGCGGTCTTCGGGACGAAGCTGCGCCAGACGCTGGGCGATCAGATCGGCCACCAGCTCCAGCTTCAGTTCGCCATGGAGCAGCCCGCCGACCCCGAGAACCGAGTGACGATCGACGAGCGGTACCGCGACGCGATGGGTAATCCCCGCCCGGTGCTGACCTACAACCTCAGCGACCACGTCAAGGAGGGCATCGTGGCGGCCAGGCAGGTCGCGTCGGCCATCTACGCCCAGCTCGGGGCGCAGGAGCACACCGACCACAGCCCCCGCGACGGCGTTGCCCCGCTCGGCTACTTCCGGTACCGCGACCAGGACTACTCCTACAACGGAGCCGGCCATGGCGCGGGCACGCACATCATGGGCGAGGACTCCACGAACTCGGTCGTCGATTCCTTTCAGCGCTGCTGGGAGCACCCCAACCTGTACGCGGTGGGCTGCGGCAGCATGCCCTCGGTCGGCACGTCCAATCCCTCGCTGACCATGGCGGCCCTCGTGTTGCGCAGCGCCGAGCAGATCCACCGTGACCTGGTGGAGCTGCACCGCCCGGCGAACCTCCGTGGCGGTCATCCGAGCGTGGCCGTTGCGCAGGTCCAGCCGTGACCGGGAACGAGCCCGAGGGCGTCGTCCTCGGCGACAAGGAGCTGCCGTTCGCCCTCCCCGAGACCCTCGACGAACTGCGCACCTACCTGCAAGGTGCGCTGGAGATCGAGCACCTCACCATCCCGCCCTATCTGACGGCGATGTACACGATCCGGGCCGGCACCAACCAGGACGCCTTCTTCACGATCCGCAGCGTCGTCCTGGAGGAGATGCTGCACATGACGCTGGTCGCCAACCTGCTCAACGCGGTCGGGGGCCAGCCGAGGGTGGCCCATCCGGACTTCGTCCGCAGCTACCCAGCGAGACTTCCCTACAGCGCCCTGGACGTGGAGATCCCGCTCCAGCATTTCTCCCCGGCGGCGATGCGGACCTTCCTGCTCATCGAGCGCCCGCAACCCTTCGACCAGGAGCCCGTCGCCTCGGGGCAGGGCTGGACCTCGATCGGGCAGTTCTACGACTTCATCCGCAGCGGGCTGCTCAAGCTGGTCGACAAGCTCGGCGAGGATGAAGTCTTCTGCGGACGCCGGGAGCGGCAGGTCGGCCCGGCGGACTTCTACAACTCCGGCGGTGAGGCGCTGCCGGTCACCGATCTGACCTCCGCGCTCCTCGCGCTGCGGGTGGTCACCGAGCAGGGCGAAGGGCTGCACGACTCCATTTTCGACAGCGACGATCAGCTGTTCGGGGAACAGCGCCAGGTCGCCCACTACTTTCGGTTCAACGAGATCCTCACCGGGCGCCTCTATGGCCCGCACGACACCCCTAATGCACCCCCTACCGGACCCGAGATCGACGTGCGCTGGGCGCAGGCCTACCGGATCGACCCGAAAGCCTCCGTCGCCGACTACGCCCGATGCGACGACAAGGCGGTGCACGAGCACGCCGTGGCCTTCAACGACGCCTACGCCGAGCTCCTCGCTCACCTGGAAATCGCCTTCGACGGCAGGCCCCGCTGCATGGCCCTCGCCGTGCCCGCCATGCTCCGCCTGCGTGACCTAGCCGGGCGGCTCTACCACAACCCGCATCCTGATCCGGGCAAGGCATCGCGCGGGTACTTCGCCAGCGCCACCTTCGAGATCGACCGACACCAGATCGAGTGCGGTCACGAGCTCGTCTCCGCGAGAGTCCACACAGCAGGCCTGAATCCCGACGGGCCCGTCAACCTCTCCGCCGTCGAGCCTTGGTGACCGATAGCGCGAACGCCGCAGCTCAGGGCCGGTTACCCCAGCTGGGCTACGAGGCGGCGATGCCGTGATGAGCCAGTAGCAGCACCCCGAGCTCGCGGGCACGCGCGGCGGCTTCAAGGTCACCCTCCGTGGCGGCGATGATCGAGCCCTTCATGAGGATGTGCCATTGGCGGGCAAAGGGGTCCGGCTGCGCCACGCCCGCGGCGACCGCGAGATCGTGGAGGTAGCTGCGGATGTTCGCCAGGTGCTGGACGCACGCCTGCCGGACAGGGCTCTCCGGGTCGGTCACTTCCAGCAGCGTGGTGACAAAGGGGCAACCCTCGAAGTCCGGACGGGCGAACCATTCACCGAAGATCTCGAAAATGGCCAGCAGACGCTGCACGGGATTGTCACCCCGACGCGAGGACTCAACCTGCACCCAGCCGTGGGTCCACAGACTCTCCCGACGCTCCAGGTAGGCAAGGATGAGGTCGTTCTTGGAAGCGAAGTTCCGGTAGAGCGTCATTTTCGCGACGCCGGCCTCGCCGATGACCGCGTCCACACCGACAGCGCGGGTCCCCTGGCGGCTGAACAAGGTGTATGCCGCCCGCACCACCCGCTCCCGGCCACTCTCCGCCTCAGCACTGCCGGAAACGACCTTCTCCGTACGTCCGGGCAAGGCTATCCACCTTCGAATAAGATCATCCAATTGAGGATACAGGAGACGCCGGAATTGACCATCCACCAGCCGCAGTACCCCGAGGTCGAGGTCCGGCCCGCGGTCCGGTCCGAGCTGTCCGCCGTATGCAGGCTGGTCAGTGCGGCGTATGCGGAGTTCGAACCATATCTGAGTCCGCTGAACTGGGCTCGGATGACCGCCAACATCATCCGGGTGATCGAATCAGGGGCTTCGGGCCAGCTGCTGGTGGCCCATCTGGCGGGCCGGCTGGCCGGCACGGTCACCTACCTGCCATCTGGCCCGAAGGATTACCGCCGGGTGCCGCAGGACTGGGCGGTCATTCGGGTGCTCGGCGTCGACCCCGCGCTGCGGGGACATGGCGTGGCCCGTGCGCTGACCGAAGAGTGCCTGGCCCGCGCCCGGGCGGAGCGAGCACCCGCGGTGGGTCTGCACACCGCGGAGATGATGACGGCGGCGCGGGCACTTTACGAAGGAATCGGCTTCGTCCGCCAGGATGATTTCACCCATCTGGATATCCGCTTCTGTATCTATATCTATCGGTTGAAGACGTAGGAACCATGTGGACGCCGCGCCCTCGATCTGACCCCTGCGTACGCTTCCCCCATGAGCCAGGCGACCAACGGCCCGCTACGTGTCGTCGTGGTGGATGACCATCAAATGGTGCTCGACGGGCTACGCGCGATGCTCAGCGCCTACTCTGATCAGGTCGATATCGTCGGCGAGGCCACCGAACCGGATCGCGCCATGAAGATGATCGTCGAGTACCAGCCCGATGTGGTGCTGCTCGACGTCCGGCTGCGCGGCTCCAGCGGGCTCGATCTGTGCGCGGAGATCCGCAGGCGGCAGCTGGACTGCAAGGTCGTGTTCCTGACCGTCTACGACGACGAGCAATACCTTTATCAGGCGCTGCGCCTCGGTGCGGCCGGTTTCCTGCTCAAGCGGGTGCGCGGCGCCGAGCTGGTCGATCACCTGCAGCGGATCCACCAGGGTGAGATCTTGATCGATCCCAGCCTGGCGGCGAAGGTCGCGATGTCGGTGGCGCACCTGCGTGGCGGGGAGTTCTGGCCGGGTGCCCACCTGGGGCTGACCCAGCGCGAAAGCGAGGTACTCGCGCTGATGGTGGCCGGGCTGTCCAATCGGGCCATCGCCGGTCGGCTCACCGTCAGCGAGGAGACCGTCAAGACCCATGCCCGCGGGATCTACCGCAAACTCGACGCCCCGGATCGCTCCGGTGCGGTCGCCGCGGCGCTGCGAGAGGGGGTGTTCCAATGAGCCAGGCATATCCCCCCGTGGTCGACTCCGACGCCCGACTGCTGTCCCGGGTGATCGAGCTCCTGTCAGCGGGCCTCGACCTCGACGGGGTCGTGCAGCGGGTGGCGGACCTGATCACCGAGACCGCCTCCACCGACGTCTGCTTCGTACATCTGCTGGACGAGCCGCGCGGGCGGCTGCAGTTGCGCGGCGCCACACCTCCCTTCAACCGCTTCGCCCGGCAGATCGAGATAGCCGTCGGCGACGGGGTGTCCGGGTGGGTGGCTGCGCACTGCGAACCAGTGGTGATCACCGACAACAAACGGGCGGATCCCCGTTATCTCTACATCCCCGAGCTGCGTGGAGAAGACTTCATCTCGATGGCCTCGGTACCGATGGTGACCCGGCCCGGTCACCTCGTCGGGGTACTCAATGTGCACACCCGCCAGCGCCGCGAATTCTCCGGCGCTGATGTGAAACTGCTCCGTACGGTGGCCGGCCTGATGGCGGGGGCGATCGAGAACGCACGCCTGCACAGCAAACTCGCCGAACGAGAAGAGGCGATGGAGCGGTTCGCCGAGCAGATCGTGCTGCTGCAGGAGAACGAGCGACGCCGGCTCGCCGGCGAGATCCACGATGGCATCAGCCAGCGCATCGTGAGCCTATCATTCCATCTGTCGGCCGCAGCCGACACGTTGGCCTCCGACCCGAGCGGCGCCGCCGAGCAGATCGCCCGTGCTCAGGATCTCGCCGGAGCGGCGCTGGAGGAGACCCGGCACGCGATCGCCGGATTGCGCCCGCCCGTGTTGGACGACCTCGGTCTGGCGGCCAGCCTGGAGAGCCTGGCACGGTCGACGCAGCTGCCCCACGTCCAGGTGGACACCGACTCTGCGGACCTGCCGGAGCACGCGGAGACAGCGGTCTATCGAATAGCCCAGGAGGCGCTGCAGAACGTCATGAAGCATGCCTGCGCCCAGCACGTCCATCTCCGGCTCTCCGTGACCGCCGGGACCGTCGTCCTGGAGGTCTGCGATGACGGCACCGGTTTCGATCCGGCGGCGGCGAGCACCCGGCCTGGGCCGGGGGGCTACGGCCTGCCGGGCATGCAGCAACGTGCCGAGCTGTTGGGCGGACAGCTCACCGTGGAGAGCACTCCGGGCCGGGGCACCACCATGCGACTACGCGTCCCCATCCCACCCGACCGTTGACCCCACCCCAGCCCGCATGTCGCGCCCCCCTGCACGGTGTGTCGCGCGTTCATGCACGGTGTGTCCGGTACTCATGCACGTCATACCGTACCTGGACACATGACACACCGTGCATGAACGCGCGACACACCGTGCATGAACGACGGACACGCGGGGTTCAGTAGCGGTAGTGGGGTGGTTTGTAGGGGCCTTCGACGTCAACACCGATGTATTCGGCCTGGTCCTTGGACAGCTTGGTGAGTTTGCCGCCGAGGGCCTCGACATGGATGCGGGCGACCTTCTCGTCCAGCACCTTGGGCAAAGTGTAGACCTCTTTGTCGTACTCCTGGTACTTGGTGAACAACTCGATCTGGGCGATCACCTGGTTGGAGAAGGAATTCGACATCACGAAGCTGGGATGCCCGGTTGCGTTACCCAGATTCAACAGCCGACCCTCCGACAGGACAATGATCGAGTGGCCATCCGGGAACGTCCATTCGTCGACCTGCGGCTTGATCACCAGGCGCCGCGCTCCCGAGCGGCGCTCCAATCCGGCCATATCGATCTCATTGTCGAAATGCCCGATATTTCCCAGGATCGCCTGGTGCTTCATCCGAGCCATATGATCGACGGTCACGATATCTTTGTTGCCCGTTGCGGTGATCACGATATCGGCCTTGCCGATGACGTCGTCCAAGGTGTCGAGATAGTAGCCATCCATCATCGCCTGTAGCGCGCAGATCGGATCCACCTCGGCGATCACCACGCGCGCCCCCTGCCCCCGCAGCGACTCCGCACAGCCCTTCCCCACGTCCCCGTATCCGCATACCACCGCAAGCTTTCCGGAGATCAACACATCCACCGCTCGGTTGATCCCATCAATCAGCGAATGCCGGCACCCGTACTTGTTGTCGAACTTCGACTTGGTCACCGAATCATTCACATTGATCGCCGGGAACAGCAATTCACCGGCGGCAGCCAACTGATAGAGTCTGTGCACCCCGGTGGTGGTCTCCTCACTCACCCCCCGGATGCCCTCCCCTATCGCCGTCCACTTCCCCGGTTCGACGGTCAGTGAGGACCGCAATATCTCCAGGAATACCTTCCACTCATCCGAGTCGTCCTCCTCGGCGCCGGGCACCACTCCCGCCCGCTCATACGCCGTCCCCTTGTGCACCAGCAGCGTGGCGTCGCCTCCGTCGTCCAGGATCATGTTGGGTCCCGCGCCGTCGGGCCAGGTCAACATCCGCTCAGTGCACCACCAGTACTCCTCCAAATTCTCGCCCTTCCAGGCGAAACAGGGCACCCCCTGG
>JBOHHD010000188.1:0-2612 GCA_050700515.1 Pseudonocardiaceae bacterium | reverse complement strand
GAGCCATAATTGGCCGGAATCCGACCCCGGACATGGGACGACCCCCGTCAGGGGGGAGGGACGGGGGTCGTCGTGGATTCAGCCCCGGGGGGTCGGGCTGAACCCATCCGGAACGAGCCCGGACGATGCCACCTTATCCCTATCCGGCCCCTTCGCGCTGCCCCTTCGACTCGCCAAATTCACCTAGCACGTCGATACCAGGACGTTGCGACCTATGCTGCCCGCCGTGACCCCTCCCGAGTCCACCCTGCCGGGTGTAGCGGCGTTCTTCGATCTGGACAAGACAATCATTGCCAAGTCGAGCGCGCTGGCCTTCTCCCGGCCGTTCTTCCAGGAGGGCTTGATCAACCGGCGCGCGGTGCTCAAGAGTGCTTACGCCCATTTCATGTTCCTGCTGGCCGGTGCGGACGACGAGCAGATGGAGCGGATGCGCGCCCGGCTCACCGCGCAGTGCGCGGGCTGGGACGTCGCCCAGGTCAACGCCATCGTCGAGGAAACGCTGCACGACATCGTGAACCCGCTGGTCTATGCCGAGGCGACCGAGCTGATCGCCGAACATCGCGAGCGCGGTGAGGATGTGGTCGTGGTGTCCGCGTCCGGGGAAGAGGTCGTCACGCCGATCGCAGAGATGGTGGGGGCGACCCACAGCGTGGCGACCCGGATGGCCGCCCACAACGGCCGCTACACCGGAGAGATGCAGTTCTACTGCGCCGGAGAGAACAAGGCCCGCGCCGTTCAGGAACTGGCGGCGCTGCGGGGCTACGACCTCCAGCGCTGCCATGCCTACTCGGACTCGATCAGCGATCTACCGTTGCTGGAGGCGGTCGGGCACCCGACGGCCGTGAACCCCGACCGCGCCCTTCGGCGGGAGGCCGTCGCCCGAGGGTGGCCGGTACTTGCCTTCTCCGATCCGGTCTCCTTGCGGACACGGATCCCCGCGCCGTCCGGAGCGCAGCTTGCCGCCGTGGTCGGATTGGGTGCGGTGGCCGCTGCCGGGGTCGCCTGGTACGGGCTACGTCGCAAACACACCGGGGGGCAGGTCACGGACGTCCCCGGTGACACCCCGGAGCCGGACGGGGAACCGAAAGCCTGATTCCGCCACGCTGCGTGCCTGAAACGGTGCACCTGATCGGGGCTCTTGCTGTGGCCGCCGTCACCGCGTAGACATGACCTCACGGACCACTGGGAAGCCAGGGACGGCACAGTAGAGAAGTACCGTCCACCCTGACCAGAGCTCCGGGCACGGACGCCGGGAACCCACGCGCAGCACGCCGCGGGAGGCTTGTCGTCAAGGGTCTGCGTGCCGGGTCCTCCCGGGATGCGGGCGCCGAGACCCAGTGAGGACGACACGAGTTGCACGCTTGGTATCCCGGTTGCCTGTGCGGACGGCGGCGCTTCCTTACCCCGGCAGGGGCCTAGGTGGCGCCGCCGCCTTATTTTCGCCAGGGAGAAGTAGGCCACCCGGCCCGTTGCGTTGTGCTTGATCGCACTCGTCAGTAACTTTCAGACTATGGACACTCACGTCGCCGAACGCGCCGGACGAGCGCAGGATGAGTCCAGCCCCCTGGTTCGGATCCGATCGCTGCTGCCCGGGCTGGCCAGGGCCGAACAACGGGTCGCTCAGGTGATCCTCGCCGACCCCGCTGAGGTGGCACACCGCAGCATCACCGACGTCGCCGAACAAGCGCGCACCAGCGAGACCACCGTCACGCGATTCTGCAAGGCCATCGGCGTCGGCGGCTACCCGGAATTACGGATCTCCCTGGCCGCGGACGCGGCTCGGACAGCCGTCAAGGTGCATCAGGAGGTGGGCAGCGACATCGGCCCGGATGATCTGCTGGGTGACGTGGTCACCAAGGTCGCCTTCGCCGATGCCCGGGCCGTCGAGGAGACCGCCGACCAGCTCGACATCGAAGTACTGGGCACCGTGGTCACCGCGCTCGCCAAGGCCCGGCGGGTCAACCTGTACGGCGTGGGTGCCAGCGCGTTCGTGGCCCTGGACTTCCAGCAGAAACTGCACCGTATCGGCCATGTCGCCTTCGCCTGGAGCGATGTGCACATGGCGCTGACCTCTGCGGCGCTGTTGTGCCCGGACGACGTCGCGGTAGGCATCTCCCACACCGGGGCCACCACCGACACTCTTGACTTCATGGCCGAAGCCCGAAACCGCGGCGCCACCACGGTGGCGCTGACCAATTTCCCCCGCTCCCCCATCACCGACCTGGCCGATCACGTGCTCACCACGGCCGCGCGGGAGACCACCTTCCGCTCCGGGGCGACGTCCAGCCGGATCGCCCAGCTGACCGTGGTCGACTGCCTGTTCATCGGCATCGCCCAGCGGCACATGGACCAGTCGATCACCGCGCTGGACGCCACCCGGGACGCGGTCTCCGCACACCGCATGGAGACCAGGCACGACGGTAGGCGCAAGCCTAGGGACATCGGAAAGTGACGAACGGGTGCGCGGGGAAGGGGTAGGGCAGATGATCGTCCCACGGCAGTCGGTGCACGTTGACTCCCCCACGGAACGGCGCAACCCGCGCACCGCGGATATCGACACGCTCCCGACCCTGGAGGTGCTGGAGCGGCTCAACGCCGAGGACCGCCAGGTC
>JBOHHD010000187.1:0-13883 GCA_050700515.1 Pseudonocardiaceae bacterium | reverse complement strand
GCGTGCTATAGCACGCAACGCCACTCACAGGTGGCTACGTCGCCGATAGGCCAGACCTGCTGCGACTGCACCGGCAACGGCTCCGGCGCCGAGTGCTGAGGGCACTCCGATTCGCGCCGCTTTGCGGCCGGTACGGAAATCCCGGATCTGCCAGTTGCGCGCCCGGGCAATTTCCCGGAGATCAGGATCGGGATTCACCGCGACCGCTGTGCCTACTACGGAGAGCATGGGAATGTCGTTGGACGAGTCGGAGTATGCGGTACAGCGTCGTAGATCGAGCCCCTCCTTCGCGGCCAGTGCGCGAATCGCATGTGCCTTGACCGGCCCGTGCAGGATGTCGCCCACCAACCGGCCCGTATAGTATCCGTCGAGGGCCTCGGCCACGGTGCCCAGCGCGCCGGTGAGACCCAGCCGGCGGGCGATGATCGCGGCCAGCTCCACTGGAGTCGCCGTCACCAGCCATACCCGCTGTCCGGCATCGAGGTGCATCTGTGCCAGTGCTCGGGTTCCTGCCCAGATCCGGTCCGCCATCAGCTCGTCGTAGATGTCCTCACCGAGCTCGACGAGCTCTCCGATGGGTCTGCCTGCGACGAAGGACAGTGCGTGCTCCCGACTGTTGTGGATCTCCTCGGGACTGAGTTCCTTACCGCCTACCCGGAACTTGAGTTGTTGCCAGGCGAACGTCGCGAGGTCTCCAGCGGTGACATATTTCCGTGTGGCCAGACCGCGGGCGAAATAGAAGATCGACGCGCCCATCATCATGGTGTTGTCGACGTCGAAGAAGGCCGCCGCAGTCAGATCGGGGGGAACGGACGGGTCGACGTCCACATCCGCGATGACGGCAGCGAGCGCTGCGCCTGCGATCGCGGCGTTGGCCGCAGCTTCTCCCGCTACTGCTGCTCTGGCTGCCGCTTGCTGATCCTTGGTGTGCTGAAACCGTAGTGACACTGGAAAGCGTAGTGACACTGGAGCCCGCCTCGATCTCCGGATCGCTGATGGTGGGGTCTCCGGGTTTGCGCTCCCGGCGGAGACCCCTCACCAGCGTAGCGACCCCTGTGCTGCGAAACGAATCTCGCTGGAGCCGTCACCCGGACCTGCTATCGAGCTCACTCGACGTGGGGATCCTCCAGCTCCGGCGTACTGATCGGGGGAATCCAGGGTACCGGTAGCGGCGGAATCGAAGGTTGCGAGCCATCCTCGGGCGAGAGTGGATTGGATTCAGTATCTGGTTTGCTCGGAGTTCCCAGCACATCACCGAGCGTGGAAGACAGCCCGAGGTCGTCGATCTCTCCAGAATCCGGAGCCGGAGCACCGGACGGGGGGACTAGCAGGCCGGGTACCGGACCATCGGCCGGATTGGTGCCTGGAAGAGCATCATCCTGCGGTGGCAATACGGTCGGCGGTACGCCGTTCGGCACGGCCGGCTCGCAACGTCCTCTGGCAGGCAGCCAACCCAGGTCGTCATGGCTGCCCGAGCTGATGGTGCTGCAGTCGGCCCGCTCATCCAGTGCGGTGACTCGGGCCATCACTCGATCCAGCAGTTCGAACGTGCTGTCCAGCCGGGTGCTGGCAGGCAGGGGAAGGGCACCTCGGATGCTCTCCAGCCGGGTCTCCTGCTGCTCGACCCAGCCGCGCAACGGAGTCAGGACGTTGCTCTGTCCTTCTGTGGCGACCGTGGTGAGCAGCCTGGCACCTGCGGTGGTGTCCAGCTCGAAGTCATCAAGGGCTTGCAGGAGCCTGTCCTGGTTTGCTGACCACGTACCCGCGGTGTCGGCTTGATCGGCAAGTGCCTCGATCTCGCTCACCCGTGCATTGGCAAATTCCAGATGGGTGAAAGCCTTCGGCTCATCGCCGAACGTCAACCCCAACTGGGTGGACTCCGCGCTGCGCTTGAAGGTGTACAGCGCATCACCGGGCAGGGCATCGCGGGCAAGGAGCACACTCATCCCGGACAGCGACATGAACAGGCACAGCGCCGCGGCTGCGGCGACCAACAGACGTCCCCGGGCTTCCTCGGGAATCACGCGCCATCTTCCGGGTGCCCGGTGGGAGGCGATGGACCGACGGGCGTTGTCACGGGCCACAGCCGGGAACTCGGCCATGATGCGCTGGCGCATCCGGTCCCGTTCGAACGCGTTGGGTCCGGTCACCGTCGCTCCGGCGTGACGCAACGCTGCGACAATCGCCAGCTCGCGGTCGAATGCGGGGTCGGTGCTCATGCCCACGCTACCGCTACCGACGTCGCCGACGGCACGGGCGAAACTCGTGGCGTGAACGAAGCTGTCGTGCGCGCGCTCAGACTCTTCAGGTCCCGGGCTTGCGGATGTGCGCGTCGTCCTCACCACCTTCGGCTATCTCGTTCGGAGCAACGAGCCGTGCGGACAGTGGTTACGAGGCGGGTAACCGTGATCCTCATCGCAGCCCCTCTGGTAGCAGCTGTGCCAATCGACGTACCGCGCGGTGCTGGAGCGCCTTGACCGCGCCCTCGTTGCGACCCATCACCGACGCGGTCTCCGAGACCGACAGGCCCTGCATGAAGCGCAGCATGATGCACTCCTGCTGATCCCGCCCCAGTTGGGAGACGCAGCGCCGCAGCTCAGCGGCCGTGGCTTCCTGCACCACCTCGTGCTCGGGACCGCGATCGCCGATGCTGGAGTCGAGAATGTCGGCGGTGGTCATCTCCAACCGGTAGCGGCTGGATTTGACATGGTCGAGAACGAGATTACGCGCGATCGTGACGAACCACGCCCCGACGTCCCTGCCCTGGTAGCTGACCGAGGAGATCCGGCGCAACGCGCGCAAGAACGTCTCGCTGGTGATGTCTTCGGCGAGGGGGCGGTCGCCGACCCGGAACAGGACGAAGCGGAAGACCACATCGACGTACCGGTCGTAAAGCCGGCCGAAGGCGTCCTGATCACCCTCCTGAGCAGCGGTGACGAGTGCCCAGGCCGCGTCGTCAACTGCCGGTCCCGCGGCTGCCTGCTCGTCGGTTGCCGGTTGCGCAGCGACGGTGCTCGGCGTGGCCGGCGCGGCCGCATCCGTAGCGCGCGGATCAGGGATCGGATGGAGGTGGGGGTGCGCCGCGGCCCCCACGCGATCATGCGCCCCGTTCGGCACGGTCTCCGTGTCTCTGATCGGGGTGGCAACGGGTCCGGAGGTCGGACGCCCATTTCAATTGCGACATCGGCTCACTCCTTCGTCCGCATCGTGCCAACGTGTTTGCGCCACCGTCTCATCAAGCGCGTGGGCAGCATACGAGGCACACGCTACGTGGTGCACCTCCTAAGCTTCGGGCAGTCCGGATGGTGGTGCAGTAAGTCACCTGAACATGCCAGACTGCGCCGGTAGGGGGTTGTCGGCGACCCGCGGCGACCCACAGGTCCGAAACCTGCGCCCTTGCCCGTCAGGAGGCTTGGTGTCCCCCACCTCTTCCCTACCTGCTGGTGCCGGCCGCAACCTCGCTGACCTGGTATCCGAAGCGGCGCGCCGGGATCCCTCCCACCTGGCGTTGATCGAGGCGACCAGCGGCCAGGAGGTGAGTTGGGGTCGGCTCGACGCCGCCGTGGACGCTGAGGCGGTCCGCCTCATCGGACACGGGTTACGGCCCGGGCAGCGGGTCGTCCTGCGGATGCCGACGTCTGTGGCGTTCTGCGTGTCGCTGTTCGGATTGCTCCGCGTGGGCGGCGTGGCGGTGCCGGTGGGCACGGGCGCGGCCGATCGAGAGCTGGATCGGGTGCTCGAGGGCTGCGGTGCGAGCCTGCTGATTGCGGCGCCGGACGACGTGAGCGCCCAGGCGGCGGCCGAGCGGATGGGCGTGATTCGGTTGGAGCCGCCCTCAGCCGACGGACGCGCTGGGCACTCCCCGCTCAGCAGCTCCGCGGCCGGGGAGGATCTCGCCGTACTGGCATTCACCTCAGGTACCTCGGGTCAGCCACGCGGGGTGATGCTGTCTCATCGGGCGTTGCTGGCGAATCTGGAGCAGTGCGCCGCAGTGCGCCCCGCTCCGATGACGGCGGCTGACCGGGTGCTGCTGAGCCTGCCGCTGTTCCATTCCTACGGTCTGGGTCCGGGGTTGCTGCAGGTCGCCAACTCCGCGGCCACCGCCGTGCTGTTGGAGCGCTTCGAGCCCGAGGAGGCGCTGCGGACGGTGTACCGGTATCGCGTCACCGTGGTGATGGGGGTGCCGCCGATGTACCGGGCGTGGCTGCGACTGCCACCGGAACGGCTGGTCGAGGGCATGCGCACGGTGCGGCTGTTCAGTTCCGGGGCCGCGCCGCTGTCTCCCGCTGTGCTCGCCGGGATACGCGAGGTCACCGGCCTGGGGGTGTTCGAGGGCTACGGGCTGACCGAGACAGGCCCGGTGGTGACCTCAACGCTGGTCGGGGGGGTATCGAAACCGGGGTCGGTGGGCCGGCCGCTGCCCGGGGTGCCATCTCGCGGGCTGGACCCGGTAGAGCTGCGATTGGTGGACGCGGCAGGTCGGCCACTGCCCACCGAGGGTGACGACGAGGATGCCGGGGGCACCGGAATGGTGGCGGTCCGCGGCCCCAACCTGTTCTCCGGCTACTGGCCGGACGGGGCCTTCGGTCCGGCTGAGCTGCCGGGGCTCGGCCCGGGCTGGATCCGCACCGGCGACGTCGGCTACCTGGACGCCGACGGCGACCTGCACCTGGTGGATCGGGCTGATGATCTGATCATCGTCAACGGCTTCAACGTCTATCCCCGCGAGGTCGAGGACGTGCTGTGCGAGCACCCCGGCGTTCGCGAGGCGGCCGCGATCGGAGTGCCGCACGCCCGGACCGGAGAGGCGGTGCGTGCCGTGCTGGTGCCTGTAGAGGGGGAGCAGCCCAGCGCCGAGGAGATCGTCGAGCACTGTGCGGCGAGGTTGGCCCGATTCAAGGTGCCGGTGGAGGTGGCGCTGGTGGAATCACTGCCCCAACTGCCCACCGGCAAACTCGCCCGTCGAAGGCTGCGGGAGAGCGTCGACGTGGTCCGCGTGTCGCCGGGTGGCTGAGCACATCATGGGAGTGGGGCCTACCGCACAGCCTGAGGGGCGCGGGCACACAGTGGTTCTCCTGGTCCGCACCGGATGTCACGCCTGCGTGGCGGCCCGGGACGACATCGGCCGGATCTGCGCTGAATTGGGCGTGCCCTGGCGAATCAGCGACGTGGACGCGGATCCTGAACTACGTGTCGAGTACGGCGACCGGGTCCCGGTGATCCTTGTCGACGGGCGGGAACACGGCTTCTGGAAGGTGGAGGAGCAGCGCCTACGGGCTGCGCTGATCGCCTGAATGGAGTAGTGACGCTGCGCCGAATGGAGTAACACATTACGATCCGGTGTCTCCACCGAACCGCGCTCCGGAGACGACCCGAAGGCACAGGCATGAGTTCTTCGACCCTTTCGCCTCGTCTCCCGGCACCGGTGGCCGCACTTGTCGGCCTGTTATCGGTGGCGGCGGCACTCGGTGTGGGGCACCTGATGGCCGGGCTGGTGTCACCGACCGCCTCACCGTTTCTCGCGGTGGGGGGTACCGCGATCGACCTCACTCCCAGCGGTCTCAAGGACTTCGCGGTTCGCACCTTCGGTACGTACGACAAGGTGGTCCTGCTGCTCAGCATGGGTGTGGTGATCGGCCTGTTCGGGGTGATCGCCGGTCTGGTGTCTCGGCGTTCTCGCCTTCCCGGTCTGGTCCTGCTCACCGTGCTCGGCGTGGTCGGCGGGGTCGCGGTGCTGAGCCGCCCGGCCAGGGACGCTGCCGACGTGGTGGCCCCTCTGGCCGCGTTGATCGCGGGAGTGGTGGTGTTCGCCGTCCTGCACCGCCTTGGCCGGCCCAGCGCAGAACCCACCAGCGCCGAATCCACGTCTACGAGCGATCGCGCCGCGACCGCGGTGCCTCGCCGCGGGTTGCTCGTCGGTTCGGCAGCGGTCGCGGTGGGTGCCGGTGTCGCCGGGGCCGGTGGGCAGCTCCTGGCTCGGCGTGGTGGCGTCGATGCCTCCCGCCAGGCGATCGGACGGATCCGACCCGACCTGCCTGCGCCGCCGATCCCGCCCGGGGCCGACTTCGTCGCCGACGGGTCACCCACTTTTATCACGCCGAACTCCGAATTCTATCGTGTCGACATCAATCTGACAGTGCCACAACTGCGCGCCGAAGACTGGCGGCTGCGTATCCATGGTATGGTTGATCGAGAGCTGAATTTGGATTGGTCGGCTTTGACCTCGCGGCGACTCGTTGAACGAACTGTGACGATGACATGCGTGTCCAATGAAATTGGTGGACCGTATGTCTCCACGTCCAATTTCACCGGCGTATTGTTGGCTGATCTCCTCGCCGAAGCCGGTGTGCAGCAAGGTGCTGACCAGTTATTTACCACCAGTGTTGACGGGTGGACCTGTGGAACGCCCACCGCGGATGTGGCGGAGCCGGACCGTCGAGCTATGCTGGCGATCGGCATGAACTCCGAGCCGTTGCCCGTGGAGCACGGCTTTCCGGTCCGGCTGTTGGTGCCCGGGCTGTACGGTTTCGTCTCAGCCACCAAGTGGATCACCGACATGGAACTCACCACGTTCGGGGCGAAGCAGGCCTACTGGCTACAGCGCGACTGGGGGCAGCGGGCGCCGATCAAGACAATGTCCCGGATCGACAGCCCGGGCTCGTTTGGCCAGGTCAGCGCGGATAGTCCGCTGACCGGGATCGCCTGGGCGCAGACCAGGGGCATCGAAAAGGTCGAGGTCCGCATCGACAATGGGCCGTGGCAGCTCGCGGAACTGGCCACTGAGGTCAACCCTGATACCTGGCGGATGTGGCGGCTGGCGGGTCGGCTGCAACCCGGCTCCCACGTCGCCCGGGTCAGGGCGACCGACAAGACCGGGTACACCCAGACCGAGGATCGTGCCGCGCCGATCCCGGACGGTGCCAGCGGATGGCACACGGTTCAGTTCACCGTGCGATAAGGCCGGCAAAAAGCAGCCGGATAGTTGGGTAAGTGTGTCCAATTCGTGACCCGCCCGGCCCGAACCAATCACGGGGAACAACCGTTAATCAAGTGTGAAGCCCGGATCAGCCGGGCAACATGAAGAGGAGTTGATGTCGAAGTGAGGAAGATCCAGCGGCTGGCTGCGGTCGGTGTCATGGCGGCTCTAACCGTTGCGCTCGGTGCGTGCGGCAACGAAGAGGAACCAGCCGCCGCACCCGCCACGACAGCCCCTGAGGCTGCGGCACCCACCTCGGAATCCACCACAGCGGCAGATGATGGCGTTACCGAGATTCAGGACATTACCGGTCCGGCCTGCAGCCAGGTGCCGACCTCGGGTGAAGGCTCGGCCGCGGGCATGGTCGACGACCCGGTAGCGACCGCCGCGAGCAACAACCCGCTGCTGGAGACCCTGGTCGCGGCGGTCACCGCGGCGAACCTGGGAGACACCCTGAACAGCGCCGAGGCCATCACCGTCTTCGCGCCGATCAACTCGGCGTTCGAGGCACTGCCCCCGGGCACCGTTGAACAGCTCACCACCGCGCCCGATGCGGCTGAGCCCACCAGCCAGCTGTCCCAGATCCTGACCACGCACGTTGTGGGCACCCGGTACGACGCCGAGGGTCTGAGCTCGGCGGGCACCGTGGAGAGCCTGCAGGCAGGCTCGGAGCTGACCATCGGTGGGACCGCACCCGACGCGCTGACCGTGAGCTCCGGTGGCGTCACCGCCAACGTCGTCTGCGGCAACGTGCCGACCGCCAACGCCACTGTGTTCTTGATCGACAAGGTCATGATGCCGGCGGCTAACTGAATCACGTATCCGCACCACCGATGAAGGGGTGGCCCCGCTCGGGGCCACCCCTTTCGTCACACCCGGCGGCGACGCTGTCATCGTCGCGACTTTTGTTCCTGCGTTCACAAGCGGCTACCGTGGGAGTCGCACCGCCGGAATCCGGCGGGCAGCTGGCGCCGAGCCAGTGCTAAGCAGGGCGATGCGAGACCCGCAGCAGGAGAGACCCCATGGCGCGATCTGACGTTCGTGGCTGGGTCCACCCAGATCCGAGAGGAATACGCGAAGGTGCAGCAGAACGGACGGTACGGCACAGACGCCGCCCGGCCGGTCGATGCCGAGCTGTCCTCCCCCCACGGCGCGTCATCCACCGGGCTGCCTGCGCCCCTGTCGGGGCGGCCGAACGGGTCCATTCCCGCGGCCCGCAGGCGGGTGCGGGCCGTACCCGAGGCGGCGGTCGGTCGCCTCGCCGTCTACCTGCAGGTGCTCACCTCGCTCATCGAGCAGGGCGTGAGCACCATGTCCAGCGAGGCCCTTGCCGGCGTGGCCGGGGTGAACTCGGCAAAGCTGCGCAAGGATCTGTCCTACGTAGGTTCCTATGGCACCCGAGGCGTCGGCTATGACACGGCGCGGTTGGTCGAGCACATTGAGCGAATGCTCGGGCTGAACCGGCGCCACAGCGTCGCCGTCGTCGGCATCGGCAACCTCGGCCACGCACTCGCCAACTACGGGGGTTTTCCCATTCGCGGCTTTCCGGTCGCGGCGTTGTTCGACATCGACGAGGACCTGATCGGGATCTCCGTCGGCGGCCTGAAGGTCGATCACATCGATGACCTCCCGCGGGTGTGTGTCCTGCGCAGGGTGACCATCGGAGTGATCTGCACCCCGGCCGCCGCCGCGCAGGCGGTGTGTGAGCTGCTGGTGGACGGTGGCGTCCGGTGCATCCTCAACTTCGCCCCGGTGGTGCTGCAGGTACCCGAGGACGTCGAGGTACGCAACGTGGACCTCGCGGTGGAAATGCAGATTCTGTCGTTCCACGAGGCCCGCCGCTACGGCGATGAGATCCTCACCGTGGTCGAGTCGGGAACCGAACCGGTGACCGGGGCGGTCGACGGAATCGCGGTGATCCGATGAGTCTGCTGGTGGTCGGCTTGTCCCACCGAAGCGCTCCGATTTCGGTGCTGGAACGAGCCGCGGTCGCCGGTACGGAGACCGCCAAGTTAGTCGGCGAGCTACTGGAGGGCCACAACGTCGCCGAGGCGTTACTGCTTTCCACTTGTAACCGGGTCGAGGTCTACGCGGTCGTGCAGACCTTCCACGGCGGTCTGGACGACGTCACCGCGGTGCTGGCGCGCCAGGCCGGTACCTCGTTGGACGATCTGTCCGGCCATCTGTACGTGCATTACGCGGCCGCTGCCGTCGAGCACCTGTTCTCGGTGGCCTGCGGGCTCGACTCGATGGTGGTCGGCGAGCCGCAGATACTCGGCCAGTTACGGGCTTCCTACGCCGCCGCCGAGCAGGCGGGCACGATCGGAAGCACCCTGCACGAGCTCGTGCAGCAGGCCCTGCGGGTCGGTAAGCGGGCGCATGCCGAGACCGGCATCGATGCCGAAGGGGCCTCAGTGGTCTCCGAAGCGCTCGCCGACGCGGCGGTGGCCCTCGCCTCAGGTGGCAACCGAAGCTTGGCGGGCTGTCGTGCGCTGGTGATCGGGACCGGCTCGATGGGCGGCCTGGCTGCCGCGCAGTTGCGCAGGGCCGGGGTGGCCGAAATCGTGCTGGCCAACCGCTCCTCGGCGGCGGCGTTGCGGCTGGCCGAGCGCTGCGTGGTTGACGGCACGCCGGCTCGGGCCGTTGCTCTGGACAGTGTGGATGCCGCGGTCGCCACCGCGGACGTGGTGATCTGCTGTACCGGCGCGCTGGAACCGGTGCTCGGTATTGCCCAGGTGGCCGGGGCCCGGCGTAACGCAGCGGAATCGCTGGTGGTGTGCGACCTCGGCCTGCCGCGAGACGTCGAGGCCGGAGTGGGCGAGCTGGCTGGCGTCACGCTCATCGATCTCACCACCCTGGCGCAGCGGCTGGGGCAGCGCGGCCCGGCAACCCAGAGCACGCCGGTGCAGCGGGCGCATCATCTTGTGGCTCAGGAGGTACACGGCTACCTCGTCGCTCAGCGCACCGCCGAGGTCACCCCCACTGTCACCGCGTTGCGCAAGCGGGCGGCGGAGGTGGTGGACGCGGAGTTGTTGCGGCTTCAGGCCCGGTTGCCCGAGCTCGACCACGCCGTGCGCGACGAGCTCGCCCGCACCGTTCGCCGCGTGGTGGACAAGCTGCTGCACGCGCCCACAGTGCGCGTCAAGCAACTCGCCCAGGCTGGTGGGGGACAGACCTACGCCGATGCACTCCGGGAACTGTTCGGGCTGGATCCACAGGCCGCCGTCGCCATTGCCGCGACCGTCCGGGCCGACCCCTCTGGGCAGGAGAGGGGAGCACGGTGACGGCTGTATTGCGATTAGGCACCCGGAGCAGCGGCTTGGCATTGGCCCAGACGGAGTGGGTGGCCGAGCACTTGCGCACCACCGGAGCGACGATACGCATAGTGGAGATATGTACGGCGGGGGATGCATCCAGCGAGCCGGTTGCCGAGATCGGGGTCGGGGTGTTCGTCTCGGCGTTGCGCGAGGCGTTGGTGGCCGGTGAGGTCGATGTGGCGGTGCATTCGCACAAGGATCTGCCGACCGCGCCGGATCCCCGCCTGGCGCTCGCCGCCGTGCCGCGGCGGGCGGATCCGCGCGATGCGCTGGTCGCCCGGGACGGCATGGTGCTCGGTGAGCTGCCTGCGGGCGCCGTACTGGGCACCGGGTCACCGCGGCGTGCTGCCCAGCTGCGGGCATTGGGGATGGGTCTGGTGGTGACGCCGATCAGAGGCAATGTCGACTCGCGGATCCGCAGGGTCGTCGAGGGGGAGCTTGACGGGGTCGTGGTTGCGGCTGCGGGACTGGCTCGATTGGGTCGGATCGACGAGGCCACCGAGCTGCTCGACCCGTTGCAGATGCTGCCCGCCCCCGCGCAAGGAGCGCTGGCTTGCGAGTGTCGGGTCGGCGATCTGAACACCGAGCACCTGCTCGGTGAGATACTGGATGACGCCGGGGTCCGCGCTGCCGTCACCGCCGAGCGAGCATTGCTCGCCGCGCTGGAAGCCGGTTGCAGCGCCCCGGTCGGTGCACTCGCCGACGTGGTCGAAGACCTGGACGACGACGAAAGGGTCGTGCTGCGGCTGTTCCTGCGGGGGGTTGCCGCTACGGCGGACGACGGCCTGGTCCGGGCGTCCGCCACGGGGGAAATCATCGATGCCGAGAAGCTCGGTCGCCAGGTCGCGGCCGAGTTACTGGACCTCGGTGCCGACGCGCTGGGTGGGGGACCCGGCACGGCGCGGCCCGGGGGAGACGCCCGACGGGAAACGAGACGTAGATGAGCCGTGCCCGCAAGACCACCGGACGCATCGCCTTTGTCGGCGCCGGGCCCGGAGACCCCGGTATGCTGACCGTGCGCGCCCAGCAGTTGCTGACCTCCGCCGCGCTCCTGGTGACCGACCCCGACGTGCCTGCCGAGGTGCTCGCGCTGGCCGCAGAGGGT
Organism: Pseudonocardiaceae bacterium; assembly: GCA_050700515.1. Classification (GTDB taxonomy): domain Bacteria; phylum Actinomycetota; class Actinomycetes; order Mycobacteriales; family Pseudonocardiaceae. Next base: position 2,485 of record JBOHHD010000187.1, on the reverse strand, counting down.
ATTGAGGCGCGCCCGGCGGTGGGCGAACCCACCGAGGTCGCCAAGGACCTGGTCACCGAGGCCAGGACGGGGCGCACCGTGGTGCGCCTGGTGTCCGGAGATCCGTTGACCGCCGATGCAGTGGTGGCCGAAGCGCTGGTGGTCGCTCGCAGCTCGGTGTCGTTCGAGGTGGTTCCCGGGGTGCCGACCGGCACGGCGGTGCCCGCCTACGCCGGGGTGCCGTTGGGCTCCGGGCACACCGAGGCCGACGTCCGGGCCGGAGTCGACTGGGCGGCACTGGCCGCCGCGCCGGGCCCGCTGGTGCTGCACGCCACTGCCTCGCACCTGGCTGATGCCGCCTCCGCACTGGTCGAACACGGACTCGCGCCGCACACCTCGGTGGCGGTCACCGCGGAGGGCACCTCACCCACCCAGCGCACGGTGGAGACCACGCTCGCCGGGCTGAGCGGTGACGCCGCCGAGTTCAGCGGTCCGCTGGTGGTCACCGTCGGTTCGGCGGTCGATCAGCGGACGAAGCTGTCCTGGTGGGAGTCCCGAGCGTTGTACGGCTGGAAGGTGCTGGTGCCGCGCACCAAGGAACAAGCAGGCGTGATGAGCGAGCGGCTCAGCGTGCACGGTGCGGTGCCCTTCGAGGTCCCGACGATCTCCGTGGAGCCACCCCGGTCCCCGGCGCAGATGGAGCGCGCTGTCAAGGGCCTGGTGGACGGGCGCTACCAGTGGGTGATCTTCACCTCGACCAACGCCGTGCGCGCGGTGTGGGAGAAGTTCGTGGAGTTCGGGCTGGATGCCCGAGCGTTCTCCGGCGTGAAGATCGCCTGCGTCGGTGAGGCCACCGCGGAGAAAGTGCGCTCGATGGGCATCAACCCGGAGTTGCTGCCGTCGGGTGAACAGTCCTCCGACGGGCTGCTGGCCGACTTCCCACCTTATGACGACATCCTCGACCCGGTGGACCGGGTCCTGTTGCCCCGTGCGGACATCGCGACCGAGACGCTGGCTGCGGGGCTGCGCGATCGCGGCTGGGAGATCGACGACGTGACCGCCTACCGCACCGTGCGGGCTGCCCCGCCGCCCGCCGAGACCCGCGAAATGATCAAAACCGGTGGGTTCGATGCGGTCTGCTTCACGTCTTCGTCCACGGTGCGCAACCTGGTCGGTATCGCCGGTAAGCCGCACGCCCGGACGATCGTCGCCTGCATCGGCCCGGCCACCGCCGAGACCGCCGTGGAGTTCGGCCTGCGGGTGGACGTGCAGCCCGAGATAGCGCAGGTCGGTGCCCTGGTCGACGCCTTGGCCCAGCACGCCGCCCAACTGCGTGCCGAAGGGGCGCTGCCCCCACCCCGCAAAGCCAAGAGCCGCCGCCGCTAGCCCACCCGTGAGTGGCGATACGAGCTGGAGCAACCATCGCCGCTCACGGGTGCAGTCGGGTGTTCCGGTGACTGCGGTGTGGTTGGCTTTCTGCTGTGTTGCCTCTCCCTCGTCCTTACTATGCGCAGCTGCAACCGTGGTTCGAGCCGGAACGGCCGGGGCCGTTGGTGTGGTCGCACGTTGTGCGGTCCGGTCACGGTCGGTGCCTGGTCGATCGGTGGCCGGATCCGCGTACGGTGCTGGCCGAGGTCGGCGGCAACATCAGTCTGCGGGGAGACCCGGAGCACCTACGGGAGCTGGACGAGTCGATAACGGGTTTCGTCGATGCCCCCGAGCCGTTCCACGCTGCGCTTCGTGAGCTGGACCCCGATGTGCACATCTGGGATCGACTCGTCTTCGAGCTCTCCGATGCCGCCCGGCGCCCACCGCGGCCGGTCGCTGCCGTGCGCCGACTCACCGCTGCCGACTTCGGCGCCCTCACCGGGCTCGACGAGGACAGCCGCTGGATCGCCGGGACATTCAGCGGGCCTGCCGGGTTGGCGAGCAGCGAGCTGGCCTGGGGCGCGTTCGACGGCGGACGGCTGGTCGCGGTGGCGGCGCCCTTCTACCTGGGTGAGCACTATGAGGACCTGGGTGTGGTCACCGAGCAGGCATTTCGCCGCCGCGGGCTGTCCACCGCGTGCGCTGCCGCCGTGGTGACCGACACGCTGGCCCGAGGACGATGCGTCAGCTGGACCACCTCACCGGACAACCACGGCAGCCTGGGGGTGGCCGCACGGCTCGGCTTCCGCTTTGTCCGCGAGGACGTCCTCTACCTGGTCCGGACCTCGATCCCCACCAGTTAGCGCTCCATCTCGACCGGCCATTGTGGCTGCTGTCGGGCGTATCGACCAAATCATTTGGTGGTCCGGCAGGACGGTGAGGCCGAGGCGTTCGCGGGGCGGGGCGTCCAGTGCGTGCCAGGTGAGCACCGCGCATACTGCCTCGATTCGGGCGCCGAAGCGACGTAACCAGCTCCGCACCGTCTCCACCGGACGGCTCCAAGGCCACGGCGATCCGCCGGTGCATCGGGACCGCTGCGGGGCCGTTCCCCGACCGACCCTCCGAAGCGTGGATCGAC
>JBOHHD010000186.1:0-2479 GCA_050700515.1 Pseudonocardiaceae bacterium | reverse complement strand
GCACCGTCTCCGGCGCGTCGACGGCGAGCGCGATCCGGTCGGTGACGTTCAGCCCGGCCCGCCTGCGGGCCTGCTGGACGACCCGCACCAGATCGCGGGCGATCCCCTCGGCGGCCAGCTCCGGGGTGATCACAGTGTCCAGTACCACCAGTCCCGAACCGGCAGGCAGCGCAGCGGTCTCTGCGGGGTCGGCGGCGACCAGCCGCTCGCTGTACTCCCCCGCCAGCAAGGGGATACCACCGGCGGTCACCACCCCGTCCGCGCCGCGTTCCCATTCCCCTGTCTTGACTGCCCGGATCACCTTCTGGGTGTCACCACCCAGACGGGGCCCGCAGGCCCGGGCGTTGATGGTGAGCTCGAAGCGGCCGTGCGCGGACACGTCCGCGGTGAGCTCGACGGTCCGGACGTTGACCTCGTCGCGGATCAGGTCGGTGAAAGGGGCCAGCGTGGTGGCGTCCGGCGCCGCCACGATCAGCGAGGGCAGCGGCTGGCGCACCCGCAGGCCCCGCGCCTTGCGTAACGACAACGCGGCGGACACCACCTGGCGAACCCGATCCATCGCGGTCACCAGATCCCGAGCGTGGGGCAGGGCAGCGGGATCGGGCCAGTCGGTGAGGTGCACCGAGCGCTGCCCGGTCAGCCCACGCCAGATCGCCTCGGTGGTCAGCGGCAGCAGCGGGGCGGCCACCCGGGCGCTCACCTCGAGCACGGTGTGCAGGGTGTCGATGGCCTGCTGATCGCCGGCCCAGAACCGGTCCCGCGACCGGCGCACGTACCAGTTGGTGAGCACGTCACAGAACCCCCGCAGGCTCTCGCACGCTCCCGCGATGTCGTAGCGGTCCATCCGCGCGGTGACGTCGACGACCAGATCGTGCAGCTTGGCCAGCACGTAGCGGTCCAGCAGGTGCGGATGATCGATACGCAGATGGCCCGCCACCCCCGCCGCGTTGGCGTACAGCGCGAGGAAGTACCAGGAGTTCCACAGCGGCAGCAACGCCTGCCGCACCCCTTCGCGGATGCCCTGCTCGGTGACCACCAGGTTTCCCCCGCGCAGGATCGGCGAGGCCATCAGGAACCAGCGCATCGCGTCCGAGCCGTCCCGGTCGAACACCTCGGTGACCTCGGGGTAGTTGCCCTTGGACTTGGACATCTTGAGCCCGTCGTCGCCGAGCACGATCCCGTGCGCCACGCAGGTGCGAAACGCCGGCCGGTCGAACAGCGCGGTGGCCAGCACGTGCAGGGTGTAGAACCAGCCTCGGGTCTGCCCGTTGTACTCGACGATGAAGTCGCCCGGGTAGTGGTGTTCGAACCAGTCGGTGTTCTGATACGGGTAGTGCACCTGAGCGAAGGGCATGGAGCCGGATTCGAACCAGCAGTCCAGTACCTCGGGCACCCGACGCATGGTGGCGCGCCCGGTGGGGTCGTCGGGATTGGAGCGGGTCAGCTGATCGGCGAACGGCCGGTGCAGGTCGGTGGGGCGCACCCCGAAGTCACGTTCCAGCTCATCCAGCGAGCCGTAGACGTCCACCCGCGGGTAGGCCGGATCGTCAGAGACCCAGACCGGGATGGGCGAGCCCCAGTACCGGTTGCGGGAGATGTTCCAATCCCGCGCGCCCTCCAGCCAGGCGCCGAACTGCCCGTCCCCGACGTTGTCCGGTACCCAGGTGATCTCCCGGTTCAGCTCCACCATCCGATCCCGGAACCGGGTGACCGCCACGAACCAGGATGACACCGCACGTTGGATCAGGGGGTTGTTGCAGCGCCAGCAGTGCGGGTAGGGGTGGTTGTAGGTCTCGTGGCGCAGCAGCACGCCCCCGACGTAGGACGCGCCGTCGCGCAGGTCCCCGATGATCGCCCGATTGGCGTCGAAGACCCGCAGCCCGGCATATGGCGGCACCTCCGGGGTGAACTGCCCCGCCGAGTCCACCGGCACCACCGCCTCGATCCCCGCGGCGTCGGTGACGGCCTTGTCCTCCTCGCCGAAGGCGGGGGCGAGATGCACCAGACCGGTGCCCTCGTCGGTGGTGACGTAGTCGGCGGCGAGCACCTGGTGAGCTGCGGGCCGGCCGGCGAAGAAGTCGAATGGCGGGACGTAACGAAGGCCCAGCAGCTCCGATCCCCACTTCCGGGCCAGCACGCGCGGCTGATCACCGAGCTCACGGGCGTAGGCCGCCAGACGGTCCTCGGCGAGCAGGTAGCGCTGGTCACCAGCCTCGACGGTGACGTAACGCAGCTCCGGATGCACGGCCACCGCCAGGTTGGACGGCAACGTCCACGGCGTGGTGGTCCACACCAGCGCCAGCACACCGTCCAGTTCCGATTCCGGGGCGACCAGCCGCAGCCCGACGGTGACCGCCGGGTCCTGCCGGAGCCGGTAGACGTCGTCCATCTTCGTCTCGGTATTGGACAGCGGCGTCTCGCAGCGCCAGCAGTACCACAGCACCCGGAAGCCCTGGTAGATCAGTCCCCTGTCCCAAAG
>JBOHHD010000185.1:0-5149 GCA_050700515.1 Pseudonocardiaceae bacterium | reverse complement strand
CGATCGTGGGGTCCACTCGCAGAGGCTGGTAGGGGTCTTCTACGTCCAGGCGGTAGCGGTTGAGGCCAACCACTACCCGCTCGCCAGAGTCGATCTCGTTGGCGGTGTCGTAGGCGGTCCGCTCGATCTCGGATTTCTGGAAGCCCTGCTCGATGGCGTGCACCGCGCCACCGAGGGAGTCCACCTTCTCGATCAGCGCCATCGCCGCGTCCTCGACCTCGTCGGTCATCGCCTCCATCGCGTAAGACCCCGCGAAGGGATCCACGGTCGAGGTCAGGTCGGTCTCGTAGGCCAGCACCTGCTGGGTGCGCAGGGCCAGCCGGGCGGCCTTCTCGGTGGGCAGCGCGATCGCCTCGTCGTAGGAGTTGGTGTGCAGCGACTGAGTGCCACCGAAGATCGCGGCGATCGCCTGGGTGGTCACCCGGATCAGGTTGACCTCGGGCTGCTGGGCGGTGAGCTGCACCCCGGCGGTCTGAGTGTGGAACCGCAGCATCAGGGACTTGGGATTCTGGGCGCCGAAGCGCTCCTTCATCATCCGCGCCCAGATCCGCCGCGCGGCCCGGAACTTCGCCACCTCCTCCAGCAGCGTGGTGCGGGAGACGAAGAAGAACGACAACCGTGGCGCGAAATCGTCGACGGCCATCCCGGCATTCAGCGCGGCCTGGACGTATTCCACCCCATTGGCCAGCGTGAAACCGATCTCCTGGGCCGGATTGGCACCCGCCTCGGCCATGTGGTAACCGGAGATCGAAATGGTGTTCCAGCGTGGGATCTCGGCCTGGCAATAGGCGAAGATGTCCGAGGTGAGCCGCAGCGAATGCGCGGGTGGGTAGATGTAGGTGCCCCGGGCGATGTACTCCTTGAGCACGTCGTTCTGGATTGTCCCGGTCAGTTTCGAGCCCGGTACACCCTGCTGCTCCCCCACCAGCTGGTAGAGCAGCAGCAGCAGGGCCGCGGGCGCGTTGATGGTCATCGAGGTGGATACCTCGCCCAGCGGGATGGCGTCGAACAGCGTCCGCATGTCCTCGATCGAGTCGATCGCCACCCCGACCTTGCCGACCTCGCCGTGCGCGATGGGCTCGTCGGAGTCATACCCCATCTGTGTCGGCAGGTCGAAGGCCACCGACAGACCCGTCTGCCCCGCGGCCAGGAGCTGGTGGTAGCGGGCGTTGGACTCCAACGCGGTGCCGAACCCGGCGTACTGGCGCATCGTCCAGGGCCGCCGGGTGTACATCGTGGGATACACCCCTCGGGTGAAGGGGAAGTCGCCGGGCTCACCGAGCCGGTCGGCCAGCCCGTCGGCGACATCGTCGGGGTGGTAGACGGGCTTGACCACAAAACCTGACTGGGACCGCTGGGTACCCGATTCCTGAGTCATCGCCACATCCTCACGTCACCACACCCGTCCGTCTGTATGACATACTCCAGCGCCGACCACAACGCGGGCATCATGTGGCGGTGACCTCAGCCGATCGTTTATCCCGGCTGATCGCGGGACGCTATCGGCTCGGTGCCGTGCTCGGCCTGGGTGCCATGGGCACCGTGTGGTCGGTGCGGGACGAGATCCTCGGGCGGCCGGTCGCGGTCAAGTGAGGTGCTGCCGCCGGAGCGGGTGATCGCGGTGGGGATCGCGGTGAGCGCCGCGCTGCAGGCCGCGTACGCAGCGGGCATCACCCACCGCGACGTCAAGCCCGGCAACGTGCTGATGGCCCACGACGGCCGGATCAAACTCGCCGACTTCGGGCTCGCCCGCCTACATCGCTCCCGAGATCGCCTCGGGCAGGCCGGGCAGTGACGTACTGGATGTCGCGTTCCGCAGTCGCGAGAGCCCGGGTGGTGAGCTGCGCCGGACCAGTTTCCTTCGCTTGGTGCCGGTGGGTTCGGATCTGTGGGTAGTGCGGGTCACCGTGCCGACCGAGCGGGAGAGCACTGGGAGGCCGCTGTTCGAGCAGATGGTGGCCGGATTGAAACCGAGAAGCTGAAGTACTGCCCCACACGAGCCGCAGTGCTGGGACGATCGACCCGTGACGACCGACGCCAGACGAGTGACCCCATGACGAGTGACCCCACGGGAGATGATCCCACGAGGGATGACCCAGGGCGGGCCGCGGCCGCGCTCGCCCGGCGCACCGGAGTGCCCGCGCACGACATCGCGGTGGTGCTGGGTTCGGGCTGGCGGCCCGCGGCCGACGTGCTGACCGGGCCCACCGTCGAGATCCCGTTCAGCGAGCTGCCCGGCTTCGCCGTTCCGGAGGTACCGGGGCATGCGGGCGCGGTGCGCTCGGTCGAGTTGGCCGGGCGTCGGGTGCTGGTGCTGCTCGGCCGCACCCACGGCTACGAGGGTCACCCCACCGCCCAGGTCGTGCACGGGGTCCGCACCGCCTGCGCGGCGGGAGTACGGGTGGTGGTGCTCACCAACGCCGCGGGCGGTATCGCCAGGGGACTCCAGATCGGCCAGCCGGTGCTGATCTGTGACCACCTCAACCTCACCGGATGCTCTCCCCTGGTCGGCCCCCGGTTCGTCGACCTCACCGATGTCTACTCCCCCCGGCTGCGCACGCTGGCCCGGGAGCTCGACCCGAGCCTGGTCGAAGGGATCTACGCGGGGCTGCCCGGACCGCATTTCGAGACCCCGGCCGAGATCCGCATGCTGCGCACACTGGGGGCGGATCTGGTCGGCATGTCCACCGTGCTGGAGGCCATCGCCGCGCGGGCCGAGGATGTCGAGGTGCTGGGGATCTCCCTGGTCACCAACCTCGCCGCGGGTCTGGCCGCTGCGCCGTTGGACCACCGGGAGATGATGGCCGCCGGGCTGGCAGCGGCCGAACGGATGGGCGTACTGCTGGGGAAGCTGGTGAGCCGGATATGACCGGAACCGTGCTGGTCACCAGGGCGGCCGGCCGGATCGGCGAGACGGTGTGCGCCGGGCTGGCCGAACAGGGCTGGACGATCCGCGGCACCGATATCGTGAAACTGCCCGAGAGCGCGCAGCCGGACTGGGCAGGCGACGACGTGCTGATCCTGGGGGGTGGGGAGTTCTGCACCCGGGAACCGCTGCGGTGAGCCGCCCGGCACCGGCGCTACGGGACGCCGCCCTGCGATGGATCGCCGATGACGTCGACGCCGATGACCGGGCCGAGCTGCAGCGGGTGCTCGCCTCCGCGCTCGCCGGGGACGCCGCCGCCACCGACGAACTGGCGACCCGGATGGCCCCACCGCTGCGCTTCGGCACCGCCGGGCTTCGTGGACCGCTGCGGGCGGGCCCCGCCGGGATGAACCGCGCCGTGGTGCTGCGCGCCTCCGCCGGGCTGGCGAGTTGGCTGATCGACCAGGGCCGCACCGGCACCGTCGTCATCGGCCGGGACGCGCGGCACCGCTCCGAGGAGTTCGCCGCCGACGCTGCGGGGGTGTTCGGCGCCGCCGGGTTCGACGCCGTGTCGCTGCCCCGGCCGCTGCCGACCCCGGTGCTCGCGTTCGCCGCCCGCCGGCTCGGTGCGGTGGCCGGCGTACAGATCACCGCCTCGCACAATCCCGCAGGGGACAACGGCTACAAGGTCTACACCGAGGGGGGGATCCAGATCGCGCCACCCACCGACGCGGGTATCGAGGCCGCGATCATGGCCGCGCCCGCCGCGGTGGCGGTACCCAGGGACGGGCCGGTGCGGGTCGTCGATGTACTGGAGGACTACCTGCGCCGGATGGCCGAGCTGCCCTTCGGGAGCGCTCGTGCACTGCGGGTGGTGGCCACGCCGCTGCACGGCGTCGGAGGATCAGCGCTGGTGGGGGCGCTGACCCGGGCCGGCTTCTCCGACCTGCACCTCGTCGCTGAACAGGCCCAGCCGGACCCCACCTTCCCGACGGTCGGCTTCCCCAACCCCGAAGAACCCGGCGCCGCCGACGCCCTGCTCGCGCTGGCTGCCGAGCTCGACGCCGACCTGGCGATCGCGCTGGATCCCGACGCGGACCGGTGCGCCCTGGGCGTGCCCGACCGGGTGGGGAGGTGGCGGATGCTGCGCGGTGACGAGACCGGGGTGCTGCTGGCCGAGCACCTGCTCAGCAAGCGGGGCCGGCCCGATTCGCTGGTCGCCACGTCCCTGGTCTCCAGCAGCCTGCTCCGGTCGGTCGCGGCGGAGCACGGCGCCCGGTATGCCGAGACACCGACCGGCTTCAAGTGGCTGATGCGCGCGGGTGAGGGGCTGGTCTACGCCTACGAGGAAGCGCTGGGGTACTGCGTGGACCCTGAGGTGGTGCGCGACAAGGACGGCATCTCGGCCGCGGTGCTGGCCTGCGACCTGGCGGCCACCGCCCGGGCCGCCGGGAACACCCTGGATGACCTGCTCGACGGCCTCGCCGTCCGCCACGGTGTGCACCGCACCGACCAGGTGTCGATCCGGTTACCCGATTCCTCCGCGCTGACCGTGGCGATGGCCCGGCTGCGGGCCGGGTTGCCCGCCGAACTCGACGGCTGCCCGGTGCGGACGCAGGACCTGTTGCACCACCCGCGCCAGCCCGACAACACGCTCGTCCTGCGCAGTGGCGGAGCCGGCCTGCCCAGCGGCGAGGCTGAGCCTGGGGCCGGCGGCTTCCGGGTGCTGGTGCGCCCTTCGGGCACCGAACCCAAGCTGAAGGCATACCTGGAAGTCGTGGAGCCCGTCCCCACGCCTGACCGGCTGGCCGCCGCCCAGCAGAGCGCACAATGGCGGCTGACCACCCTCAGCCAAGCCACGTCCATGGCGCTGAGCTATGGATGGCCCGGCGCGTGACGCAGACCTCGGTGACCATCGAGCACCTGGAAGCACTGCTCTCGCCTTCGGGTCGGGCCCTCCTGGACCGGCTCTGCGGCGAGGACCTGGTGGCGGCCGACTCGATGCGGCTGGGCACGACGCTGCGCACCCAGTTCCCGCCACACCTGGTGGCGGCCGCGCTGAGCCAGCAGGAGCTGCGTCGAACGGCGGCGGTCAAGTTCAGCCGGGCCGACCGGATGTTCTTCACCCGCTCCGGCCTAGCGCAGGCTTCCGCCGAGTCGATCTCTCGTTACCGGGCACCCCGGTTCGCGGATTGCACCCGGCTGGGCGACCTGTGCACCGGAATCGGTGGCGACCTGATCTCCCTGGCCGACCGGCGCGAGACCCTGGCCGTGGACATCGAC
>JBOHHD010000184.1:0-8240 GCA_050700515.1 Pseudonocardiaceae bacterium | reverse complement strand
CGTGATGACCTGCCCCGCGGAGTCGGTGATCTCCTGCAGGACAGCCTTGAGGCGCTCCTCGAACTCGCCGCGGTACTTCGCCCCGGCCACCATCGAGCCGAGGTCGAGCGCGACGACCCGCTTGTTGCGCAGCGACTCGGGCACGTCGCCGGCGACGATGCGTTGGGCGAGGCCCTCGACGATCGCGGTCTTGCCGACGCCGGGCTCGCCGATCAGCACCGGGTTGTTCTTGGTGCGCCGGGACAGCACCTGCACCACCCGGCGGATCTCGGCGTCGCGACCGATCACCGGGTCCAGCTCGCCCTTGCGCGCCCGCTCGGTGAGGTCGACACCGTACTTCTCCAGCGCCTGGTAGGTGGTCTCCGGATCGGGGCTGGACACCCGGGCCGAGCCGCGGACGGACTGGAAAGCCTCCCGCAGTGCATCAGGCGTGGCGCCATGGCGGCGGAGCAGCTGCCCCGCCGGGTTACCACCCAACGACCCCAGGCCGACGAGCAGGTGTTCGGTGGAGACGTACGAGTCGCCCATCTCGGTCGCCAGATTCTGGGCATGACCCAGCGCCGTGGCCGCCTGGCGGTCGAGCTGCGGGGGCGCCACCGTCGAGCCACTGGCCGAGGGCAGGCGCTGGCTCAGTTCCTTGAGTTCGGCGCGCACCGCGGCCGCGTCCGCCCCCACGGCCGCGAGCAGCGGCGCCGTGATGCCGTCGGTCTGCGCGAGCAGCGCGCCGAGCAGGTGCACCGGCGTCACGTCGGGATTTCCCGCCACCGTGGCCGCTTGCACGGCAGAGGAGATGGCGGCCTGCGTCTTGGTGGTGGGATTGAACGAATCCATGCTTTCCTCAACGTCAAGAAGGTTGAGCGAATTCCACTCAACTTGGGACATCCTCGCTGGTCTTTCCCGCTGTTCTGGGTGGCTATCCACTCAGCGGGTACCGAGTCCACCCGCCGAGCCCAGCCGGGCCACCCGCGTGCCGTCGCCAACGAGGAAGAGCCTGGCGATACCGTGTCATACTTGCTGCCCCCGTAGCGGCACACCAAGTAAGTAGGTAGCCAGAGACAAGCAAGGTAGGTAGCCCAGACAGCCGACAAGCACCGTGATGAATACCGGACCATTCGGAACAAGCGACCAAGGAGCGATCGGGCCCGACGAGCCACTGAGCGCCCGACCGTCGGGGAGTTCGCATAGACCGCGGGGGGCACACCCGCCCGTCGCCCATCTGGAGAAGACGCGCCCCGACCATGACCGCCAACGCAGCGCTGCGACCAGTCCCCGCACCCGACCGTGAACCCTCCGGCACGGGTGACGCCGCCACCATGGTGCGACTCATCCGCGAGAGCTTTGCCGCAGTCGAGCCCTATGCCGAGGAGGCTGCTCGCCACTTCTACGGGGTGCTGTTCTCGATAGCTCCGGCCACCCGGGAGCTCTTCGCGGCCAACATGGAGGTGCAGCGCAGCCGGTTGTTACGGGCGCTGGTGCATGTGGTGCAGATGGTCGACCGTCCCGACGACCTGGTGCCGTTCCTGCGTCAACTCGCGCGCGACCACCGCAAGTTCGGCGTCATCGGTGAGCACTACGACGCGGTGGGCAACGCCCTGTTCAGCGCGCTGAGTCACTACGCGGGCGCCGCGTGGACGCCGCAGGTCGAGAAGGCCTGGGCCGACGCCTACGGCCTGATCGCCAGGACGATGCTGGAAGCGGCCGAGGCCGAGGAGGGCCCCGCCTGGTGGACGGCGGAGGTCATCGAGCACCAGCGGTTGACCTGGGATCTGGCGGTGGTCCGGGTCAAGCCTGACCAGCCGGTGCCGTACCGGGCCGGTCAGTACGTCGGCGTGGAGGTGCCGCAGCGGCCCCGGCTGTGGCGCTATCTCTCCCCGGCGAACGCTCCCCGCCCCGATGGGGCGATAGAGTTCCACATCCGCGCGGTGCGCGACGGCTGGGTCAGCCGAGCGATCGTCGGTCACGCCCAGGTCGGTGATCACTGGCGGATCGGTTCGCCGATGGGGCGGATGGCGGTGGATCGACGCTCCGGCCGGGACGTCCTGATGGTCGCCGGAGGCACCGGAATCGCTCCGATGCGCGCCATGCTCGAGGAACTGACCCGTTGGGGCGACAACCCGCAGGTCCAGATCTTCGTGGGCGGCCGCACCAGCAGTGACCTCTACGACCTGCACGCGCTGTGCTCCATGGCCGCGACGAACCCCTGGCTGCAGGTGGTCCCGGTTCTCGAGGATGCTTCCGAGGCGGTGGAAGCCGAGCACGGGACGCTCGGCGAGGTTGTCACCCGCCACGGCACCTGGGCGGACCGGGATGTCCTGGTCGCCGGTTCTCCCTCAATGATCAGAGCGACCGTGTCCCGGATGCTGGTCGCCGGCACCCCGCTCGACCGGATCAGGTACGACCCGTTCACCCTGGACTAGGGCTCGCCGCAAAACGAAGATCGAATGTTCGGCCCTTCGGGCCGTACGTTTGCCCTCGCTCCTCGACGGGTACTCCAAATGGGTACCACCCGATGCTGCATCCGGATGAAGTTTGAGAGAGGTGACGACGATGTCCGAACCCCAGACTCCGCCAGCAGGTGCCCCTTCGGCAGGGGACGTGCAGGAGCATGTACAGGAACGTCAGGAAGACCTGAATCTCGGCGCGGGTAACGAAGAGCCCGATCCGGCCACCGCGGAGAATCCTCCCAGCGATCTCCAAGCGGGAGACTCCAAGCGGGAGCCCGCCTGAGGGAGTCGGCTCCCGATCATGTCAGCGGATGATCGGGAGCCGGCCTAATGGTGGTAGCTGACTGCATTGCCTCGAAGTCACGCTGGAGATAACCGGCCAGCCATAACCGTTAGCCTATCCTAAATTCTCGTCGGCCGGCTCCGGTGACGTGGGTACGTCTCGATCAGCTTTCCAGCAGACCGACTACGTCGCCGAGAGCTGGGCGATTATGCTCCTGATTATCGGATCGAAAATTCTCTCGCCTCAGCTGTGATCGTCACGCTGCCCTCCCACCGGACTGTGCTGACAAGGGTCATGCACGTACGTACCCCCGCACGGAGGCCGGCCATGGGCATGCAGAGGGCTGATCAGCACAGACTGTCCCCTGCACGACTCCGACCGTATCGACATCGCGGTCCACGGCACCGCCTGCCAGATCTCGTAGAGCGGCATGGTGGAGATCTTCACCGAACCAACCGACCGCCTGTTCGACGCCGATTCCTACGCCCGGTCCTGACCAGGTAAGGAAACCCTCGCGGAGGTGCGGCGGTGAACGTCGTCCCCGCCCGACCCCAGGACACTTCTGCTCACCTGGCGAATGAAGAAATCCAGGCGGACTGCGTACTCACCCACCTCTGCGCCGAAGCCGCCGGTCCCGATCACCATATTCGAGGACGAGGTCTCTTCCGCCGGAGAGCAAACCACGGCGACCCATCCCGCTTAACCCAGGGAATGGGTCCCTCCTCACCAGAAAGGCTCTTCCGTCGCCGGTACAAGGCGCGCTGAACACCAGGTCACAGCATCTCACGGCGGAGTTCACGACGGGCAACAGCGGGTTACCGCCTTGTTGCTCAGCGGTGCCACATTGTCACGGTAAGTATCGATCAGCGGCGTAGAGGATGACATCAACGCACAGTGACTTCGTCACGGACAGTCTGCGTAGCCAAGCGAATCCACTGGGTATGCCATAAAATCCACGTGAAATTTCCTGACGGAGCGCATGGAGGTACAATGATCATTCTTGGTCTCATCCTGTTGGTGGTGGGGTATCTGCTCTCGATCCCGATTCTGACGACCCTCGGCATCATCCTGCTGGTGGTGGGGGTGATCCTGCTGCTGCTCGGGAGCGTCGGGCGGGCCGTCGGTGGCCGGCGGCACTATTACTGACGCTCGAAGAGCTATCTGCGCGGATGCCACACGACCAGGGCAGCCTGGTCGGGTGGGCGTACGGGGACCAGGTCGCGGCGGTAGGAGGCGTGCACAGCGGCGGCGGCCTGCTCGGCGATGGTGTGCGCGGCAGCAAGTTCGGCACGGGCCTGCGTCAGCTCGTCGGTCAGATCAGCCAGCCGGGAACGCAGCGCCTCCACCTGGTTCTCCAGGTCGATGATCCGCTTGATCCCGGCCAGATTGATCCCGTGGTCGTGGGACAGCCGCGCCACCTCCTGCAACGCCGCGATGTCACGGGCCGAGTACCGGCGACCGCCCCCGGAGCTGCGGCCCGGGGACACCAGTCCCAACCGGTCGTAGCTGCGCAACGTCTGCGCGTGCAGGCCGGACAGCTGAGCTGCCACGGAGATCACGAAGACGGGGGTGTCCTCGTTCGCGCCCTGGGGAGTCGGAATGATCATCCTGCGGCCCGCCTACGCTGCGCGCGGGTCAGCAGCTCGGCGCGGGGATCCTCCCCGGCGGTGGCCTGCGCGTAGGCGTCGAGCGCCTCTTTGGCAGCTCGGTCGAGCTTGGTGGGGACGGCGACCTGCAGCGTCACCAGCAGGTCACCCGGCCGCCCGTTGCGCCCGGCGATGCCCTTGCCACGCACCCGCAGCGTGCGCCCGTTGGAGGTGCCCGGTGCCACCTTGAGCGTCACTGTGCCGTCCAGCGTGGGCACGGTCAGGGTCGCGCCCATGGCGAGCTCGGGAAAGGAGACCGGAACCGTCATGGTCAGATCGTCAGCGGCACGCCCGAACACGGGGTGCGGATTCACGTGCACCAACACGTAGAGGTCTCCGGCCGGGGCTCCCCGCAGACCTGGCTGCCCCTGCCCGGCCAGCCGGATCCGCTGGCCATCGGCGACTCCGGGGGGGATTCGCATGGTGAGCGTGCGGGTGCGGTTGGACACTCCCTGTCCACCGCACTCCAGGCAGGGCTCGTCGATGATCTGACCCGTGCCCCGGCAGTCCCGGCACGGCTCGGAGAAGGCGAAGGCACCCTGGCTGCGGGTGACGAACCCGGAGCCACCACAGGTCGGGCACGTCCGCGGCGTCGTGCCGGCCCGCGCCCCGGTGCCGCCGCAACTACCGCAGCTGGCCGGGCTGGACAGCCGCAGCGGCACGGTGGCGCCCTGAACCGCCTCGGTGAAGTCGATACGGATCTCGGTCTCGATGTCGGAGCCGCGGCGGGGACCACTCGACGTGGAATGGCGGGGCGGACCAGCGCCCGTGCCGCGATTGGCGAACAGCCCACCGAACAGATCACCGATACCGCCCGGACCGCGCGACCCGGCATTGTTGGCGCTGAACAGGTCACCGAGGTCGAATCCGCCCGCGTTGCCGGCTCCCCCGAACCCGCCACCGCCCGGCCGGAACCCACTGCCGAACAGGCTGCGCGCCTCGTCGTACTGCTTGCGTTTCTCCGCATCGGAGAGCACACCGTAGGCTTCGGACACCGACTTGAAGCGGGCCTCAGCCTTGGCGTCACCGGGGTTGGCGTCCGGATGCAACTCCCGCGCCAGCTTGCGGTACGCCTTCTTGACGTCGTCCGCGGAGGCGGAAGAGGAGACGCCCAGTTCGGCGTAGAAGTCCTTCTCAATCCAATCTCGCGCGCTCACCGAACACCTCCTCCGCCCATCAGTGCTCCTGCCGGGACGTATCGGCACCGTGACCGTTGGCACCGGAACCCTCCGCAGTGGACGACGTCGCCACGTGCGGCGAGGTCTCGTTCGGGGCAGCGAACGACTCCGTACTCAACGGTTGGGTGCTCAACGGTTCGGTCACCACCACCATCGCGGGGCGCAGCACCCGCTCGGCGAAGCGGTAACCGCGGCGCAGCACGACCGTGACGGTCGGCTCGTGGACATCCGAGGAGGTGCTGTGCTGCACCGCCTCGTGCACCTCCGGATCGAACCGGTCACCGGCCGTTCCGAAGGACTCCAATCCCTGGCTCCCCAGCCCGGCCACCAGCTTGTCCGCCACTGCCTTGAACGGACCGGACAGGTCACCGTGGGCCTCGGCGCGCTCGATGTCATCGAGCACCGTGAGCAGCTCCCTGGCCACCTGTGCCTTGGCCGCCGCGGTGACCGCCTGGCGATCACGTTCCACCCGGCGGCGGTAATTCGTGAACTCCGCGGTGATGCGCTGCAGGTCCCCGGTCCGCTCCTCGACCTGGGACCGCAACACCTCGAGCTCCTCAGTACCCGCCGTCGCCGCACTGTGGGCCCCTGAACCGGGGGGTGCATCTGAACCGGGGGCACCTGAACCCTGCACCCCTGCATCTCGGGCCAGGGCGCCCTGCGCCGCTGCGCCGCTCCCGCCTGTGGGTTCCTCCACGGGCGGGACCCGAATCTGTCCGGTCACCGGATCGATCCTCCGCTTGTCTCGCACCACGACCTTCGGCTGCTCCTCGCCGGCGCGTCCATCGGCGGAGCCCGGCCGCCAGCTCACTTCTTGCCGCTCGCCGGCTCATCATCGACGATCTCGGCGTCGACGACATCATCGGCACCCGACGCGCTCGGCCCACCGCCGGCGGCACCGCCGGCGGCACCACCAGCCGCACCGTCAGCGCCAGGATTGCTGTTGTACAGCGCCTGGCCCAGCGCCTGGGAATCGGTGGCGAGCTTTTCCATCGCGGTGCGGATCGCCCCGGTGTCGGTGCCCTTGAGCGCCTCCTGCGCCTCGCCCAACGAGGCGTTCACCTTGTCCTTGACGTCGGCGGGGAGCTTGTCGTCGTTCTCCTTGACGAACTTCTCGGTCTGGTAGACCAACGACTCCGCCTGGTTGCGGACCTCGGCCTCCTCGCGACGTCGCCGGTCCTCCTCGGCGTGCTCCTCGGCGTCGCGCATCATCCGGTCGATGTCGTCCTTGGGCAGGGCCGATCCGCCGGTGATGGTCATGGCCTGGCTCTTGCCGGTACCCATGTCCTTGGCCGAGACGTTGACGATGCCGTTGGCGTCGATGTCGAAGGTGACCTCGATCTGCGGCAGGCCACGGGGGGCCGGGGGCAGCCCGGTCAGCTCGAACATGCCGAGCTTCTTGTTGTAGGCCGCGATCTCGCGCTCGCCCTGGAACACCTGGATCTGCACGCTGGGCTGGTTGTCGTCGGCGGTGGTGAAGATCTCCGAGCGCTTGGTGGGGATGGTCGTGTTGCGCTCGATGAGCTTGGTCATCACCCCACCCTTGGTCTCGATACCCAGCGACAGCGGGGTGACGTCGAGCAGCAGGACGTCCTTGACCTCGCCCTTGAGCACACCGGCCTGCAACGCGGCCCCGACAGCGACGACCTCATCGGGGTTGACACCCTTGTTCGGCTCCTTGCCTCCGGTCAGCTCGCGGACCAGGTCGTGCACCGCGGGCATCCGGGTGGAACCGCCGACGAGCACCACGTGGTCCATCTGGCCGACCGAGATGCCCGCGTCCTTGATCACGTTGCGGAACGGGGCACGGCAGCGGTCCAGCAGTTCGGCGGTGATCCGCTGGAACTCCGCACGCGAGAGCGTCTCGTCGAGGAACAGCGGGTTCTTGTCGGCGTCGACGGTGATGTAGGGCAGGTTGATCGTCGCGCTGGACGAGCTGGAGAGCTCGATCTTGGCCTTCTCCGCGGCCTCGCGCAGCCGCTGCATGGCCATCTTGTCCCGGGTCAGGTCGATGCCCTGGGAGCTCTTGAACTTGTCGACCAGCCAGTCGATGATCCGCTGGTCCCAGTCGTCCCCGCCGAGGTGGTTGTCCCCCGAAGTAGCGCGGACCTCGACCACTCCTTCGCCGATCTCCAGCAGCGACACGTCGAACGTGCCACCACCAAGATCGAAGACCAGGATGGTCTGCTCCTTCTCGCCCTTGTCCAGGCCGTAGGCCAGCGCGGCCGCGGTGGGCTCGTTGACGATGCGCAGCACGGTGAGCCCGGCGATCTGACCAGCCTCCTTGGTGGCCTGGCGCTGAGCGTCCTCGAAGTAGGCCGGGACCGTGATCACCGCGTCGGTCACGTCCTCGCCGAGGTAGGCCTCGGCGTCGCGCTTGAGCTTCATCAGCACCCGGGCGCTGATCTCCTGGGCGGTGTACTTCTTCCCGTCGATCTCGGTCGCCCAGTCGGTACCCATGTGCCGCTTGACCGACCGGATGGTGCGGTCCACGTTGGTGACCGCCTGGTTCTTGGCAGACTGACCGGTGAGCACCTCTCCGTTCTTGGCGAAGGCGACGACCGAGGGCGTGGTCCGCGAGCCCTCCGAGTTCGCGATCACCGTGGGCTCCCCGCCCTCCAGGACGGCCACGACGGAGTTGGTGGTCCCTAGGTCGATGCCGACCGCACGAGCCATGTGAGCAACCCTT
>JBOHHD010000183.1:0-7558 GCA_050700515.1 Pseudonocardiaceae bacterium | reverse complement strand
GTCTTGACGGTACCTCGCAATAATGGCTTGACGACCTTCGCCATCAACGGGGCGGTGACAAGTCCGAGCAAGTAAGGGACCAAAACCGGCGACGCCATTTTATATCAGTCTCCATCTCCGTTATTGGTGCACAGGGGGCGACTTACAGCAGACGCGCTTAATCGGGGGTTCAAAAGAAAACTGCACGAACCCCCAAGCCCCTGCCTGTTTGAGTGATTCTAAGGCATATGCTGCGGCAAGCAACCCTGATCAAACCCAACAACGACTAAGCTATACCCGATCTTCGGGATCCGGTACTCCTTCGTTCGTGTTTTACCCATAAGCGGAATAGTTTACCGCTTCCATCAACACACTGTGACGAGACTCTTGCACGATCACCCCGATCGGGTGAACAGACATGGCACCCTTATGGGCACCGAGGTGACGTTACATCATATCGGCCGTGGTCACAACGTTCTCACATCCGTTCTTGCACGGGTACCGGAAGGACATCTACCAGCTCAGTCATCGTCTTCCGCGCTGCCAGCAGTCCTGTCCTCGGACAATCGGTCAGGGTGACGCGGCGCGGTGCGTTGATCCCCCTAGGTATCCGATGCGCAAAATCTAAATGACGAAGTGCATGTCGGTCACGGGAGAACCAATCCGGAAATGAATCGTGATCTTGAAAACGAGCTCGACCACGACCACCACCTGGCCAAGGAACTCCGGAGGGGCAGGTCGCCCCCGACCCGCATCGGGTTCGACCGCCATCTGGGCCAGTACGGCATATTAGGCCTGATCGGCGGCGAACTGCTCCGAGCGCCAGGTCGGCCACCATCCCACTGGACCGCCACCCTGAGATCGGCCGCGGTGCTGACGTCGGCGTCGGCCAGTGCCCAACCTCACCGATCACCCCGACACAATGCACCGGGTACGCGTCGCCCACCGCCCGCTCGAGCCACCTGATACCAAACTCGTTGATCATATAGCCTCTTCTGGGCCACGGTGTCCCGACCGAAGCCTATGAAGTCGGCGTCGTCGAAGAACGGCTCGAACTCGATGATCGCGTAGCCGCCGTCGACCTCGTCGTACGCAGCGATGAGCCCGATGAGCCCGTCGGTGAGTTAGGGCCGCGGCGGCAGGCAGCCAGTGCGCACCGCATTCGAAGTACGACCATGAGCAAGTCGCGCGGCATCCCCGCCGCGCACCGCTACTGACCAAGAGAAACGTATCTTTGGTCAGAATGATGGTGACCGTCGTGCCAGCGGCAAGCGCCGCATCGCCAGTAAAGCCGACGGAGGGAATAACGCACTGCCGGTACCCCTCTGCATCGACACCACACATTTCCTCGGTACCACCGATTACCGCAGTTCTGCCTCGATGAGTTCAGCGGCACCAGGTCGGCCCAGCACCACTTCGACAGCCCGATGCCGGCGCCCGGAAGCGACAGACCGAGGCAGCACCCTCAGCTCCCGCCCCAGTGACCCATCACGATGCCTATCAGTGATGACATACTTTCACAGTCACCGGTTTCGGAAGTTGAGCGGCGCATCAGGACGCTGTCAAAGCCGCGAGAACGAAATGGTATCTGACTTCTCCGCCTGCAAGGCAGGTTCTACCGCAGTCTTGACGGTGCCCCCAATACCGACTTCATGACCTGCACTATCAACAATGTGGTGGCAAGTCCAATCAAATAAGAGACCGAAATGGGCGACACCATCGTACATCAGTCTCCACGTCCGTTATCGGTAGGCATTAAGTGACTACACAGCGGGCACACTTGACCCGGATTCGCAGATACGGATTATAAGCGTGACAATTTTGGCCATTACCCCATAGCGCTCTCGTGCCGGCGCGCTGTGTGCCGACTTGCTCGGCCTGTGAGGCAACCCCAGGTCCGCCGGATAAGCCCGCCGACGACGCGAACCTGGTGAGTGGCGATGCGGAGCCAGGACCCGCATGACCACTCACCAGCACGCGTTAGCGTGCACCCATGCGCACCGTTCCCGGAACCACTGATCACGTAGTCGTCGTCGGCGCCGGACTGGCCGGGCTGTCGGCGACCCTGCACCTGCTCGGCGCCGGACGGCGGGTGACCGTGCTCGAAATCCAGCCCCATCCGGGTGGGAGAGCCGGACGGATGAATCTGGCCGGCTATCACGCCGACACCGGCCCGACCGTGCTCACCATGCCGGAACTGGTCGACGAGGCGCTCGCCGCGGTGGGTGACTCCGCGGCCCAGCGGTTGGACCTGGTGGCCCTGCACCCCGCTTACCGGGCCCGCTTCGCCGACGGGTCGGTAATCGACGTGCACACCGAAGCCGAGGCGATGGAGGCCGAGGTCCGGGCAGTCGCCGGACCGACGGAAGCGGCTGGCTACCGGCGCCTGCGGGAGTGGCTGACGAAGCTCTACAAAGTCGAGATAGGCCGGTTCATCGGTGGCAACTTCGACTCCCCCCTGGACCTCGTGGCCGGCCGCGAGGCAATCAGCGATCTGGCCACGCTGACCGCACTGGGCGGCTTCGGTCGGCTGGGCCCGCAGGTCGCCCGTTTCCTGCGTGACGAGCGGCTGCAGCGGCTCTTCTCGTTCCAATCCCTCTATGCGGGGGTTCCCCCGCAGCGCGCCCTCGGCGCCTACGCGGTGATCGCTTACATGGATACCGTGGCCGGGGTCTGGTTCACCCGAGGGGGCATCCGGGCGCTGCCCCAGGCACTCGCCGACGCCGCCACCGACGCGGGTGCGCAGTTCCGCTACGACACCACGGTGACCGCCCTGGAACGCTCCGGGGACCGCGTCACCGCTGTGCTTACCGCTGACGGCGAACGCATCGCCGCTGACGCGGTGGTGCTCACTCCCGACCTGCCAGTGGTGTACCGCCTGCTGGGTCGGCTTCCGCGGCGAGCAGTGCCGTTGCGCTGGTCACCCTCGGCGGTGGTGCTGCACGCCGGGGTGCGCCCCGGCAGCAGCCCCGGCTGGCAGGAACTGTCCCACCACACGATCTTCTTCGGGACGGAGTGGGAGCGCACGTTCGACGAGATCATCTATCGCGGACGCCTGATGAGCGATCCGTCCCTGTTGGTCACTCGCCCCACCGCCACCGATCCGACCCTGGCGCCCGCCGAACGGGAACTGCTCTACATCCTCGCGCCGTGCCCGAACCTGCGCACCGCACCTCTGGATTGGACCACCCTCGCGCCGGTCTACCGCGACGAGTTGGTCCGCACGCTGGAGCAACGAGGGCTGACCGGCCTGAATGACTCCCTGGAGGTCGAGCACCTGGTGACCCCGGCGGACTGGGCCGCCCAGGGGCTGGCCGTCGGAACACCGTTCTCCGCAGCGCACACGTTCGCCCAGACCGGGCCGTTCCGGCCGGCCAATCTGGTCCGGGGGCAGGCCAACGTGGTGCTCGCCGGTTGCGGTACCACACCCGGAGTCGGCGTGCCCACCGCCCTGATCTCCGGCAAGCTCGCTGCGGCCCGGATCACCGGTACTCACCGGCGCGCGACGGTGCCGGGCTGATTCAACCCTATTACCGCTCGATCACAACCCGGCCACGACCGGAGTATGGCGGCTTCGGCTGTGGGACCATTCGGGCCGCTATGACGTCAACCTCACCGTCTCCTGCCATCACACCGGACCCCCCACCTCACGATCGCGGTTCTGCGCCCGCAGGGGAGCGCGAGGGCAGCGCGCTGTTCCTGGACCGGCTGCGGTTCCATCGGCTGGTGTCGGGCACCGTGCTACTCGGGCTGGTCGGCTCGGTGCTACTGGCCGCCATGGCGATCGGCGCGGGCGGCATCCTCGTCATCGATCCGATGATCACTGGTGGGCCGCTGTCCTGGATCCGTTACGGGCATGGCCGTGATCTGGCCACCGTCGCCCTCTACCTCGGCCTCGGGATGCTCATCTGGGCGTGGGTGCGCCTGGGCCGCGACGTGCTGGCCGGTGTGGCGACCGCCCGTCACGTGCTGGCCGCCGCCGCGGCGTGGACCGTTCCGATGCTGTTCACCCCTCCGCTGTTCACCCGTGACGTCTACAGCTACCTCGCGCAGGGCGCCTTGGCGGCAGCTGGGCTGGACCCCTATGAGGTTGGTCCTTCCGAGCTGCCCCCGGGACCGGTCGCGGACAACGTCCACTACGTATGGCAAACCACCCCGGCGCCCTACGGCCCGGCGTTCATTCTCCTCGCTAAGACGGTGAGCTGGTTGGCCGCCGAGGACGCCATCCTCGGCGTGATCGGACTTCGACTGGTTTTGGTGGCCGGTCTGGGCCTGCTGGTGGTCGCGCTGCCCCGGCTGGCCGACGAGCTCGGCGGCAAGCGCACGGTGGCGCTGTGGCTGGTGGTCGCCAACCCCATGACGATCGTGCATCTGGTGGGTGGACCGCACAACGATCTGCTGATGATCGGACTGTTGGCCGCGGGCACCCTGCTGGTGCTGCTGCGCCGGCACCTGACGGGGATCGCGGTGGTCACCGTCGCGGTGGCGGTGAAGGCATCCGCGGGGATCGCGCTACCCTTCCTGGTCTGTATCTGGGCGGCCCGCCTCCCCGGCAGCCGTCGAGCACGACTACTCAAGGCCGGCGCTGCCGCGCTGGCGATATTCGGCGCGGTGTTCACCGCAGCCACCCTGCTCGCGGGAGTCGGTCTGGGGTGGATCCCAGCGCTGGGCGCGCCTGCATTGATCATCAATTGGATGTCGCTGCCCACCGGCGCCGGCCAGCTTGTCCATGTCCTGACCGCGCCGTTGCACGACGTGAGCAGCCGGCCGTTCATCCAGGTGAGCCGGCTGCTGGGCACTGGCGTTCTCCTCGTCATCTTCGCCCGGCAGTGGTGGCTGGCCAGGGACGGCGGCGCTGATGCGGTGCGTCGCACCGCAATCGTGCTGCTGTGCGCAGCATTGCTGGCGCCGGCCACGCTGCCCTGGTATTACACCTGGGGTCTCGTACTCGCCGCGGGTGTGGCCTGGCGAGCACGGCCGCTCGCCGCTGTGGTAGGAGGCTGTACCTGGCTAGTGTTGTGCACCTATCCCACCGGGGAGAGCGGTTTGACGTCCCTGCCTTACCTGATCGGGACACTGGCGGTCGCGCTGTTGGCGGCCGCCTCGTTGCTGCGCCATGATCCGCTGCACGTGCGGAGCACCAAGCAGCCCGACCGGACCGACCGACCTGATCCGATCCTGACTCCAGCCCCGACGTCATGAGCAACGAGCTCGATGCGGCGGGAATCACCGAGCCCATGCTACGGGCCTCCTATGCTCGCTGTCGGGCGCTCAACGCCACGTATGGCCGTACCTATTTTCTGGCCACCCGGCTGTTGCCGGCTTCGGCGCGGCCGGCGATACACGCGCTGTACGGGTTGGCCCGCTACGCCGATGAGATCGTCGACGATCTGTCCGACAACCGGCCCTGGGCACAGCGGCTCACCGAGCTGGACGCCCTGGCCCAGCAATTGCGCGACGGGCTTGCCCAGGGCAGCTGTGCGCATCCAGTCCTGGCCGCCCCGGTGCACACCGCGGTCCGGTACCGGATCGATCCCCAGCACTTCACCGATTTCATGGCCTCCATGCGGATGGACCGCCCCGTGGAGCAGGGCGGGGTGGCCGGCTACCGGAGCTTCGACGATCTGCAACGTTATGTACACGGCTCGGCGGCTGTCATCGGGCTACAGGTGCTCCCTGTGTTGGGCACCGTGGTCCCTCGGGAGCGGGCCGAGCCACACGCCGCAGCGCTGGGCGTCGCATTCCAGATCACCAATTTCCTGCGTGATGTCGGAGAGGATCTTGATCGCGGACGGGTCTACCTACCCGTCGACGAGCTGACCGCATTCGGCGTGGATCGCGCCCTGCTGACGTGGTGTCGCCGCAGCGGACGAACCGACCCGCAGGTGCGTCGCGCACTCGCCCACCTGGTCGCCCGCACCCGGGCCATTTACCGCAGGGCTGCGCCCGGGATCCCGATGCTGGCCCCGGTGTCACGAGCCTGCGTGGCCACCGCGTTCACCCTCTACGGCGGCATCCTGGACGAGATCGAAGCCAGCGGATACGACGTGCTGGCCCGCCGCGTGGCCGTGCCGACCCGGCGCCGGATCGCGGTCGCCCTTCCCGGCCTGAGCCGGGCTCTGCTGGCCCGAACGATGCGACGACAACCGGTGCCGGCACTCGTCTGACGAGCGGTTCCGCCGCGAGGGTCGGGAGCGGTTTGAGGAAAGCCTGATTCAGTGAGGTACACAGAGCGTCAGGAGCTGCTTGGCCAATTCGGAAGCAGCACGTGGGTGGCCGAGTTGGCGGGCAGCCGCAGCCATGCGCGCTCGGCGGGACGGATCGCTGATCAACCTGTCGAGGTGGCTCCACAAGGCGTCCGCGGTGGCCTGCGGGCCGATAAGAGCGTAAGCGGCATGATGCTCGGCGAGGTGGCCTGCGTTGTGTTCCTGTTCCCTTCCGCCGGACGGAATCAGCGGTATCAGCACCGAGGGCTTGCCCAGCGCGGTGAGCTCGGCCAGGGTGCCGGCGCCGGATCGGGCGATCACGACATCGGCCAAGGCGAAGACGCCCGGCAGCTGCGCGCCGACGAAGTCCATCACCCGATACCGGCCGGCGAGACCGTCGGGGAGGCCTCCAGCCCACTCCTGGATGGCCACCAGGGAGGTCCTACCGCATTGGTGCAGGACATTCGCTCGAGCCAGCAGGCGCGGTAACACCGCCTGGAGAAGCTGGTTGATCTGCACACTGCCCTGCGCGCCACCGGTGACGTACACGGTGGGCAACGCGGGATCGTGTCCGGTCCACTGCAGGGTCTTGACGGCCACCGTGGGATCGCCGTCGAACAACTCTGGGCGCACCGGGTTGCCCGTCACCACCGCGTGGGTTCGCAGCGACTCCGACAGCAGGGGCAGGGAGGCCACCGAGGACAACGCAATGGTGTCCGCCCGAGGTGCCAGGATGCGGTTGGCCAGACCGAGCCGGGTGGTCTGCTCATGTACCAGCAACGGCACCCTCGCCGAGCGCGCGGTCAGCCCCACGGGCACCGCGACATACCCGCCCGTGGACAGCACGGCGTCCGGCCTGAAGCGACGGACGATACGCCGAGCGGCGACAATCCCTTGAATGACCCGACCGATGTCACGCAGATTGGCCGGAGAGATCATTTTCAGCGGGTTGGATGCGCGGCGCAGTTTCCCGGTCGGGATCGCCGCGAACGCAAGCCCTTCCTGCGTCGCGATCCGCGCTTCCAACCCGGCGACGCTGCCCACATAGAGAACGTCGAGCTCGATGCCCGCCTCGACCAGCAGCTCACGCGTGGTGCGGATGGTGGTCACCGCAGGATAGGTATGGCCTCCCGTGCCGCCGCCGGTGACGACGATCCGCATCGGACGACCACGACCGGCCAGGCGGGTGAGGATCTCGGGCAGATCCATCGCGGACGGACTTGCAGGATCAACTCGGTTCGGGTCAGCGGTCATTGCTCCAGTTCCCGCAGTGCTCAGGGTGGATAGCCTAGTGACGCCGACCGCAGACCCGCTCTGGTCAGGGTGTCCGAGTTCGGCGATGTTGGCCAAACGCTCTGAGGTCGCCGTGGCGG